>CAXNKH010000072.1:0-7462 GCA_964202765.1 Burkholderiales bacterium
ACTTCGTCCGAGGCTTCTTGCATTGGCGGGAACATTGCTATGAATGCCGGCGGCAAAAAAGCGGTGCTGTGGGGCACTGCCTTGGATAACCTGGTGTCGTGGCGCATGGTCACGCCCGATGCGGGTTGGCTGGAGGTCACGCGGCAGGATCACAACCTGGGCAAGATCCATGATGCGAAATCAGCCAGTTTCGAGTTGCGGTATTTGCGAGCCGACGGCAAAACCCTGATTCGTACCGAACTCCTGACGATTGCAGGTTCCAGGTTCCGCAAGGAAGGTTTGGGCAAGGATGTGACCGACAAGTTTTTGAGCGGCCTGCCCGGGGTTCAGAAAGAAGGCTGCGACGGCCTGATCACCAGTGCCCGCTGGATCGTGCACCGCATGCCCAGCCATGTTCGAACCGTTTGTCTGGAGTTTTTTGGCAGCGCGCGGCAGGCCGTACCCAGCATTGTCGAAATCAAAGATTTCATGTTCGCCGAACAACAAAGGACGGGCGTCGTGCTGGCCGGCTTGGAGCACCTGGATGACCGCTACCTGAAAGCTGTGGGTTACGCCACCAAGTCCAAGCGGGGCGGACTGCCAAAAATGGTGCTGGTTGGTGATATTGCCGGGGATGATGCTGACGCTGTGGCGCGTGCCAGTTCGGAAGTGGTTCGTATCGCCAATTCCCGCAGCGGTGAGGGCTTTACCGCCATCAGTGAGGAGGCGCGTAAAAAATTCTGGCTCGACCGCAAGCGCACGGCCGCCATCTCCAAGCACACCAATGCCTTCAAAATTAATGAAGATGTGGTGATTCCGTTACCGCGCATGGCCGAGTACACCGAGGGTATCGAGCGAATCAATATCGAACTGAGCCTGAAAAATAAGCTCAAACTGTGCAGCGAGCTGGAGTATTTCTTCCGGCAAGGTCAGTTGCCCCTGGGCCAAGACGGCGCTGACATGACTTCAGCTGAGTTGCTGGAAGACCGGGTAACCCAAGCCTTGGACTTGTTGACCGGAGTTCGTGCGCAGTGGCAAGACTGGCTCAATCGGATTGACGAAGAATTTACCGGACTGCAAGACCACAGCTTGCGCGCTAGCTGGAAAACTCAAATTCGAGCCCCGTTGGCTAGCATTTTTGCCGGCTCGGCCTTTGCCGCCATCCTCGCAGAATCCAGCGCGATTCATCAGCGCGTTCTCAAGGGCAGGGTCTGGATCGCGCTGCATATGCATGCTGGCGACGGCAATGTCCACACCAACATCCCTGTCAACAGTGATGACTACGAGATGCTGCAGACCGCGCACCAGGCGGTCAAACGCATCATGAAGCTGGCGCGTTCCCTGGGTGGTGTGATCTCGGGTGAGCACGGCATTGGCATCACCAAGCTGGAGTTTCTCAGCGACGCTGAGCTGCTCCCGTTTGCTCAGTACAAACAACGGATTGACCCACAAGGACATTTCAACAAGGGCAAGCTGTTGCGCGACATTGAATCCCCGGCTGACCTGAGCCGGGCCTATACCCCGAGTTTTGGTTTGATGGGACACGAATCCTTGATCATGCAGCAGTCCGATATTGGCGCCATTGCCGACAGCGTGAAAGACTGTTTGCGTTGCGGCAAGTGCAAACCGGTGTGTGCCACCCATGTGCCGCGCGCCAACCTGCTGTACAGCCCACGCGACAAAATTCTGGCCACCTCGCTTCTGGTCGAGGCTTTTTTGTACGAAGAACAAACCCGACGCGGCATCAGCATCAAGCACTGGGAAGAGTTTGAAGATGTGGCCGACCATTGCACGGTCTGCCACAAGTGCTTGAGCCCCTGTCCGGTCAAGATTGATTTTGGTGACGTCTCCATGAATATGCGCAACCTGTTGCGCAAGATGGGACATAAAACATTCCACCCAGGCCAAGCTGCGGCCATGTTCTTTCTGAATGCGACCAACCCCAAAGCCATCAAATTGATGCGATCGGCCATGGTTGATGTCGGCTTCAAGGCCCAGCGTTTGGCCAACCAGTTGTTCCAAAAACTGGCTCGTAAGCAAACCAGTCAACCGCCCGTCACGGTGGGCAAGCCCGCGTTAAAAGAGCAGGTGATTCACTTCATCAACAAGAAGATGCCCGGTGGTTTGCCCAAGAAGACGGCGCGGGCCTTGCTTGACATCGAAGACGCAGATTACGTTCCCATTATTCGCAATCCCGTGACCACCACGGCCGAGACCGAGGCGGTGTTTTATTTTCCGGGTTGTGGCTCCGAGCGCTTGTTCAGTCAGGTCGGTCTGGCGACTCAGGCGATGTTGTGGCAGGTCGGGGTCCAGACGGTGTTGCCACCGGGTTATTTGTGTTGCGGTTATCCGCAGCGTGGCGCTGGCCAGTTTGACAAGGCCGAAAAAGTGATCACGGATAACCGGGTCTTGTTTCACCGGGTGGCCAACACCTTGAACTACCTCGATATCAAGACCGTGGTGGTGAGCTGCGGGACCTGTTATGACCAGCTGCAGGGCTATGAGTTCGAGAAAATATTTCCCGGCAGTCGGATCATCGACATTCACGAGTACCTGTTGGAAAAAAAGGTCACGCTGTCGGGTGGCGCTTACCTCTACCATGACCCCTGTCACAGCCCGCTGAAACTGCAGGAGCCGATGAAAACCGTCAAAGCACTGTTGGGTGAACAGGTGTTGGAGAGCAAGCGTTGCTGCGGCGAGTCAGGCACCCTGGGCATGACCCGGCCCGATATCTCAACCCAGGTACGCTTTCGCAAGGAAGAAGAAATCCTCAAAAGCGAGGCTGAACTTCGATCTTCCGGCGTGGTCGGCCCGAACGACAATCTTAAAATCCTCACCAGTTGTCCAAGCTGTCTGCATGGATTGAGCCGCTTCGGCGATGATTTGAAGAGCGGTTTGCTGCAAGCAGACTACATCGTGGTCGAGATGGCAAAACAAATTTTGGGTGAGCAGTGGCTTGAGCAGTATGTGGCCGCCGCCAATCAAGGTGGCATTGAGCGGGTTCTTGTCTGATACTTGGCGTAACAGACTTGGAATCTAGAAGTGGTTCTGTTCTGCCCCTAACTAAGAGAATGACTTTGCGGGACAGACCTTTAGCCCTGCCCCCAACTGGGTAGAAGGAGAATTTTTATGGCAGGTTTGCAATCTGGCGCACCGACGCCTACGGCTTTGACGGTTCACAACACATCCAAGGTGCTGGAAATTTCGTTTTCCGACGGCGCTGAATTCAAGATTCCGTTTGAGCTGATGCGGGTGTATTCGCCTTCGGCCGAAGTTCAAGGCCACGGCCCCGGTCAGGAAATTCTGCAGACCGGCAAGAGAGATGTTGATTTGGCAGGCCTGGCCCCGGTCGGAAACTATGCGGTCCAGCCCACTTTCTCCGACGGGCACGACAGCGGAATTTTCTCCTGGGATTACCTCTATTTTCTGGGTTCCCAGCATGATAAATTGTGGGCTGATTACTTTGCTCGTTTGCAGGCAGCGGCCGTGGATCGTGACGCCACGATGCCGATGAAGGCGGGCGGCGCTTGCGCAAGTCATTGAGAGCCAGTTCTAAACATGAGCAAGACCCATTTTGGTTTTGAAACGGTAGCCGAGGGTGACAAAGCGAGCCGGGTCCGTGGCGTGTTTGATTCAGTGGCGTCCAACTACGATGTGATGAATGACTTGATGTCGCTGGGTTTGCATCGGGTTTGGAAGGCTTTCACGATCCGGGTGTCCGGGGTACGCGCGGGGCAGCGGGTGCTCGATATCGCGGGTGGGACTGGGGATCTGTCCTTGGCCTTCGCCCAAAAAGTGGGTCCAACCGGGCAGGTAGTCCATACCGATATCAATGAGGCCATGTTGCGAACAGGTCGCGACCGCTTGCTTGACGCCGGGGTGATTTTGCCCACCTTGGTGTGTGACGCAGAAAAACTTCCCTTTGCCAGCAACTGGTTTGATGTGGCGACTGTTGCTTTTGGACTGCGAAATATGACGCATAAGGACGTGGCCTTGGCTGAAATGAACCGGATTCTCAAGCCGGGTGGCAAACTTCTGGTGTTGGAATTCTCCAAAGTGGCCCCACCTCTGGAAAAGGTATATGACTGGTATTCTTTCAAAATCCTGCCAGAATTGGGGAAAGTGGTGGCCAAGGACGAAAGTAGCTACCAGTATTTGGCTGAATCGATTCGTACGCATCCCTCTCAGGAGGAGCTTAAGGCTATGATGCTGAAAGCGGGTTTTGGCCATGTGGACTACCATAACCTTGCAGCTGGGGTAGTGGCCTTGCATGTGGGCATCAAGTGTTGATGACGGTTTAGATATGTTTGACTCTTTAATTTGGAGAACTTTATGAAGCTTTTTTGGACCATGGTGCTGGCCTTGGGTATGGCACTGGCGGGTTTGAATGCCGAGGCAGCCAAGCGTCTGGGTGGAGGCAAGTCGGTGGGTAAACAATCGAATAACGTGACCCAGCAAGCGGCTCCGGCAGCGCCGGCTCAGGGGATGAGCAATACAACAGCCAAGCCGGCTACGGCCCCTGCGGCTGCTACGCCGCCCAAAAAACCATGGGGCGCCATGCTGGGTGGTTTGGCCGCCGGTTTGGGCCTGGCCTGGTTAATGAGTTCGTTGGGCCTGGGTGAGGCCATGGGCCAATTCATGATGATTGCCCTGGTGGGGTTGGTGGTGATGGTGGCGATTGGCTGGTTTATGCGCAAACGTCAGTCGGGACAAACCCAGTCAGCCAGTCCTTTTGCCTTCCAGGGTGCCGGTCCTGGCGGCCAGGTGCCTGAACCGGCGCCTAGTTACCGTCCCGATAACGTGGGTAATGATGCTTCGGCCCGACCTTTCGAGCGCAATGGCATGTTTCTCGATGGCAGCGCAGCGACGAATTCGGGTTCGATGATTGGCTCGGGCCTGGCCTCAGCCCAAAGCTGGAACATCCCCGCAGACTTCGATGTGAATGGATTTTTACAGGCAGCAAAATCAAATTATGTCAGTATGCAAACTGCTTGGGACAAGTCCGATATGGCGACTTTGCGCGCGATGATGACCGACGACATGCTGGCTGAAATTCAGTCTCAATTGACCGAGCGCGGGACTCAACCGGAATCGGCTACGTCTGCAAGTACCGGCGTTGAGATGTTGGAGGCGAAATTGCTCGGTATCGAGGAGTTGGATCACGACTTCATGGCCAGCGTCGAGTTCTCGGGCATGCAGCGCGAGCAGCCGGCTGATGCTCCGACTCCTTTCCGTGAAGTCTGGAACATGACCAAGCCCAAGGATGGAAACCGGGGCTGGTTGGTCGCTGGAGTGCAGGCCTTGTAATAAGTTGGAAGAGCCAGCCCTTCTCGGGGCGCAATATTCAGGAATAATCGGGGACTATGGCAACACAGTCCCCGTTCCCATTTCTGGATCAAGCCTTCCAGAAATTAAACACCAATCTCCAACCACCCGACTGGGCTGTTGATGAGATCCAGCGCCGTATCGTATTGCTCCTCAATCATGTGTTGGCTCAGGAGAGCGAAGCCATGCAGCGGCTTGCCAGACTGAAGGGGCGGGTGGTGCTGTTTCAGTGGCGTAGCCTGACGCTTAAATTGACGGCGACCCCGGCCGGCTTGCTGGACCGGGCACAGGCTCAGGCGCAAGCCGAACTGACCCTGGAAGTCACCGAAGAGTCTCCCGCCGCCTTGGTTGAAGGTCTGTTGCGGGGCGAAAAACCCGCTGTACGGATCGCCGGCGATGTGCAACTTGCCGCCGAAGTGAATTGGCTGATTGATCACGTACGCTGGGACCTGGAGGAAGACCTCGCCGGTCTGTTGGGCGATGTGCCGGCTCACGCCTTGTGTCAGGCGACACGGCGCGGCTTCGCTGCTCTGCGTCAATTCATGGGCCTAAGACAACCAGACCGACCAGGCGGAACAAACCCATGAGGCGGACGTTTCGCGGCGCAATCATTGTGTGGACCCTATTGCGCTTTGGTCTTGATGAGTTGGTGCTCAACAGCTTTCAGAAGCCCTGGATCAGAGTGTTGGCGCGGATGCTGTCAGTTGGCCGTGACCTGAGTGCACCGCGGGGCCAGCGCTTGCGTGAGGCACTGCAATACCTTGGACCTATTTTCGTCAAACTAGGTCAGGTGATGTCAACCCGGCGTGATTTGCTGCCGACCGACATTGCTGATGAACTGGCGCTGTTGCAAGACCGTGTTCCTGCGTTCGACTCTGACATTGCCATCGCCACCATCGAGCGGGCTTTTCGCAAGCCCCTGGGGCAGGTGTTTAGCTCGTTCGAGCGGGAGCCGGTTGCCAGTGCATCGATTGCCCAGGTCCATTTTGCAACACTCAAAATGCGTGATGGGCAATTGCGGGAGGTCGCCGTCAAGGTGTTGCGCCCGGGTATGCTGTCGGCCATCGAGAAAGATTTACGTCTGATGCGGATGATGGCGTCCTGGCTCGATCGGCTATCGGCCGATGGCAGGCGACTCAAACCCCGCGAGGTGGTGGCAGAATTCGACAAATATCTGCACGATGAACTCGATTTGGTACGCGAGGCGGCCAGCGCGGCTCAACTGCGACGCAATATGGCTGGCCTGGATCTGGTATTGATTCCTGAGATGTTCTGGGATTTTTGCATGACCGATGTGCTGGTGATGGAGCGCATGAGAGGTATTCCTATAGGACAAGTGACGCGTCTGCAACAAGCGGGTGTGGACATCCCGAAGCTGGCACGTGACGGGGTGACCTTGTTTTTTACCCAGGTGTTCAGAGACGGTTTCTTCCATGCCGATATGCACCCCGGAAATATTCAAGTCAGTGTGGAACCCGCCACTTTCGGCCGCTATATTTCCTTGGATTTCGGGATCGTTGGCACTTTGAGCGAGTTTGACAAGGAATACCTGGCGCAAAATTTCAACGCATTCTTCAGGCGTGATTACAAACGGGTCGCCGAGCTGCATATTGAATCGGGCTGGGTTCCAGCGCATACCCGGGTCGATGAACTTGAGGGGGCCATTCGAACCGCCTGCGAGCCTTTTTTTGACCGGCCCCTCAAGGAGATTTCACTGGGCATGGTGCTGATGCGCTTGTTTCAGACGTCGCGCCGTTTTGACGTAGAGATCCAACCCCAGCTGGTGCTGTTGCAAAAAACCTTGCTCAATGTGGAGGGCTTGGGGCGGCAACTGGATCCAGATCTTGATCTCTGGAGCACGGCCAAGCCTTTTCTTGAGAAATGGATGATCGAGCAAGTGGGACCGAAAAAGCTGTTTGAGCAGCTTAAAGAGCAGGCACCGCGTTATGCCAAGCTGCTGCCCGAATTGCCGCGCCTGCTGCATGATTATTTGCAGCACCGCCCTCGAGATTTCAAGCGCGAGTTGGCAGACTTGCTGATTGAGCAGCGTCGTACCAACAAGCTGCTGCAAGCCCTGGTCTGTGTCGGTTTGGGTTTTGTGTTGGGAATCATTGTGATTCAGATTTTTCTGCGCATCAAGATTTTTTGACGCTGGATT
>CAXNKH010000073.1:0-7438 GCA_964202765.1 Burkholderiales bacterium
ACAACAACCCTGCGATTTGTTCGGCGGCGCTTAGCTCGCCAATGATCAACAAACGACCGGCACTTTTGTAAGTGACTGTGGGCACTGGTTCAGCCTCGGGCAGCCTGGCTGCTGCCAGCAAAGCCGCTATTTTCGGCCTAGCAAGATTGGCGTCCTTGCTCCAGCCTCCGGTTTCACGGATGTTGACAAAGCGAATCGGTGCGTAGCCAGAGCCGGCCTGTTCGGCTAATTCGGAAAACAGGCGCTGCTCCTGGGTACAGGCCACGACCAGATCTTCGCCGGTTTTCAGGGCCCCAAGGAAGGCGCCGACCTCGCGCCGACACAGCGTGGAGTGCAGCGTGAGCTCCTCATTGAGCGCCAGCCCCAGGGCCTTGGGATCCAGCGGCATGGTCTTGTTGCAATCGCAAATCAATGTGGTCATGGTCAGCTGCTCTGTTCTTTGGTTTCTTGGGGATTGGGGCTGGCAGGCTCTGGCGCTGGGATCAGCACGCCGGTCTGCGAAATGGGAAGGCCTGGGTCGGCTGGCGCGCCAACTGGTGGTGGCTCTTTCTCTTCAAAAAGTTTGAGGAATTGAGCGCTGGCCATTTGCCGAATCATGGATTGGGGCAGGGGGTCGGGCAGGGAGTAATCGTCAATATAAATGTCCAGGCCGTCCATCACATTGAAGTGGGGGTCAGAAAACAGCTTCTTCATGGCTGCGTTCTTGACCTGAGGACTCACCCCTCTGGCCACAAAGGGCTTGAAATCAGAATCCTTGGTCAGTTGCTCCACATCGGCCAGGGTCGGCAACTCGGCCTGGGCAGCAAGGTCTTTGTCCGGTGACGTGACCACTGGCGCGGGCATAGTCCCGGTCCCGGGCACGGTCACCGGCCTGGTCACCGGTACGGTTACTTGGGGCTGCGTTTGCGCCTGGGCTGTCGGCTCCGGCATGGGCTTGCCCTCATTGACGTCGATCTTGCGGCGCGACCAGCGCCCCAAAAATCCGTCAGCCATGGCCGCCGCCAAATTTTTTAAGGGTTGACACCAAGGCCGGCTTGCCAAAACGATCGACCAGCGGCTTGAAGCTCTCGGGCCTTTGGCGCCGCTTGACTTCGGGAACATAGTGCTCAGCGACAAAAGCACGCAAGAACTCAACCACGTCAGCCCTGGCACTGACCTGCTCCACAGTTTCCTGGGCATCGAGCCAATGGCCGGCATCGTGGTAGCTCAGGGTGACGCGCTCGGGTTTGGCGATGGGCTCATCTGACAAACCGGCCTCTTCTTCCATGCGCCACATGACAAACCAACAGGGCGCATCGGTGCTGGTGTTGAGGTAGTAGCCCTCGCCATCATCGGCGTACAACTCGACCTTGAGTCCCGGGTGCAGCCAGCGCTGCTCGGTCTCACTTTGGTAAAGCAAACGAGGCTGGGTGCCGAAACTTCGTTCCTGCGGGACCACGTCATCGAGCACCCAACGCCAATCCTGCCAGCGACTGGCCGCTCCCACCAGCCTTTCGCGCCGCATGATGACAGCGACGTCAAGTGAAGGCCGGGGCAAACTCATGGCGCTCAAGTCCCTTTGGAAATCGTGATCGAGGGAAACTTGGAAGTGAAATCCCTGTTTTTCGCTGCAATGGACACCGCCACCTGGCGCGCAACCGCTTTGTAAATGGCCGCAATCTCGCCATCCGGGTCAGCCACCACGGTGGGCTTGCCACTGTCGGCTTGCAAACGGATTTGCATATTCAGTGGCAGGGCTCCGAGGTAATCCATTTTGTATTCGGCCGCCATCTTCTTGCCGCCCTCTGCGCCAAAAATGTGCTCGGTATTACCGCATTTGGGACAGCAATAAACGGCCATGTTCTCCACGATACCGAGGATGGGAACACCGACTTTTTCGAACATCTTGATGCCTTTCCTGGCATCGAGCAGGGCAATGTCCTGCGGCGTGGTCACAATCACCGCACCGGTCATCGGAACGCGCTGGGACAAGGTCAGCTGAATGTCGCCGGTGCCCGGGGGCAGGTCAACGATCAAATAGTCCAGATCCCGCCAGTTGGTCTGGCGCAGCAACTGCTCAAGAGCCTGGGTCGCCATCGGGCCACGCCAAATCATGGCCTCGTCCTGCGCCACCAGAAAACCAATGGACATGACCTGCACGCCATAGTTCTCCAGCGGTTCCATGGTTTGACCGTCTTCGCTTTCGGGTCGGCCATCAACACCCATCATCATAGGTATGCTGGGGCCGTAAATATCCGCATCAAGCAGGCCGACGCTGGCGCCTTCGGCTGCCAGCGCCAGCGCCAAATTGACGGCGGTGGTGCTCTTGCCCACACCGCCCTTGCCGGAGGCCACGGCCACGATGTTCTTCACTTTGGGCAGCAATTGAACCCCGCGCTGAACCGAATGGGGAACCACCTTCATGCTCACATTGACCGATACATTGGCAATCCCAGCCACGCTTCTGGCCGCAGCGATCAGGGCCTTGCGAAAACCGGGAATCTGGCTCTTGGCGGGGTAGCCCAACTCGACCTCAAACGACACGTCGCCGTCAGTGACGGTCAGGTTTTTAAGCGAGCGGGAACTTACAAAATCTTTGCCAGTATTGGGGTCAATGACGCTTTTCAAGGCTTCGGTGACGGCTTGTTCGGTGACGGCCATTGGGTATCCTATTGCAACTAAGCAGGTAGTTTAGCCAAGATCGTCTTGCCCCTGCCCCAACCAAGTCCATAGCAGCCAGCGCCCAGGCCCACCACCTGCCGACTAAAATCTGGGCTCATCTGAAAGTTCAGCACCGATGCCACGCCAACTCTTTGTCACCACCGCGCTGCCCTACGCCAACGGTAATTTCCATATCGGCCACATCATGGAATACATCCAGGCCGATATCTGGGTGCGGCATCAGCGCATGCAGGGCCATTCGGTGAATTTTGTCTGTGCCGACGATGCCCATGGTGCGCCCATCATGATTGCGGCTGAAAAAGCCGGTAAGACCGCACAGCAATTCGTGGCCGACATTGCAGCCGGCCGTCAACCCTATTTGGACGGTTTTCACATCTCTTTTGACCACTGGGGCTCCACCGACGCGCCAGAAAACCACGAGCTCGCACAGCAAATTTACCGCGACCTGAGGTCTGCCGGACTGATAGAAACAAAAACCATTGAACAGTTCTTCGACCCTGAGAAGTCCATGTTCTTGCCCGATCGCTTCATCAAGGGCGAGTGCCCCAAATGCGGCGCCAAAGATCAGTACGGCGACAACTGTGAAGTCTGTGGTGCGGTCTATGCCCCGACCGAACTCACCCGACCCTATTCGGCTTTGAGCGGCGCCAAGCCCATTCTCAAAAGCTCCGAGCACTACTTTTTCAAACTGTCGGATCCGCGCTGTGTCACCTTTCTAGAAAACTGGACCCAAGACGGCAAGCTGCAGGCCGAGGTCGCCAACAAGGTCAAGGAATGGTTCTCCAAGCGGGACAATGCCGACGGCAGCACCAGCGAAGGCCTGGGCGACTGGGATATCAGCCGCGATGCGCCCTATTTCGGGATCGAGATTCCCGACGCGCCGGGCAAGTATTTCTATGTCTGGCTCGATGCCCCGGTCGGCTATCTGGCCTCTTTGAAAAGTCTGTTGACTCGGAAGGCCCAGGACTACGCCGCCTACATGGCCGACCCCAAGCTGGAGCAATACCACTTCATCGGCAAAGACATCGTTACCTTTCACACGCTGTTCTGGCCTGCGATGCTGCATTTCAGCGGCCGTAAGACGCCCGACAATATCTTTGTTCACGGCTTTCTGACCGTGAACAAGGGCGAGAAGATGAGCAAGAGCCGGGGCACCGGGCTGGACCCGCTGAAATACCTCAGCCTGGGCATGAACCCCGAATGGCTGCGCTACTACTTGGCGACCAAGCTCAATGCCCGCAACGAAGACATAGATTTCAACCCGGAAGACTTCATGGCACGGGTCAACAGCGACCTGGTTGGCAAATACATCAACATCGCTTCGCGCGCCGCTGGTTTTATTGCCAAACGATTTGCCGGTCAACTCGGCGTTATCGCGCCTGACGGCGCTGGATTACTCGATATTTTGCGCGGCCAACAATCCAGCATCGAGCAACTCTATGAAGCGCGTGAGCTGGCCAAAGCCTTGCGTGAAATCATGCTGCTGGCCGACCGGGTCAACAGCTATGTGGACCAAAACAAACCCTGGGAGCTGGCCAAACAAGCCGACCTGGAGGGCCGCTTGCATGATGTGTGCACGGTCTGCATCGAAGCCTTCCGCCTGCTCAGCGCCTACCTGGCGCCGGTGCTGCCGGCACTGACGCAACAGGTTGAAAATTTCCTGAAGATCGCCCCCATGAACTGGGCCAATGCGTCCCAGCCCTTGGGCGCTGGTCACGTCATTGGCGACTACCAGCACCTGATGCAACGGGTCGACCCCAAACAGCTCGACGCGCTGTTCGAGGTCCCCGCCGCCACAGCGCCTGACAAAGCCCTGCCCGGTGCGCAGGCCTTGGCCCCCACCATCAGCATCGACGAGTTCGCCAAAATCGACTTGCGCGTTGCCAAAATCCTGGCCTGTGAAGCGGTTGCAGGCTCGACCAAGCTGCTGCGGCTGACACTTGACGTGGGCGAGGGCCCCGACCCGCAGGGGAACCCCATCCTGCGCAGCGTCTTCAGCGGCATTGCAGCGAGCTACCAACCGGACCAGCTGGTCGGCCAGTTCACCGTGATGGTGGCCAATTTGGCACCGCGCAAGATGAAATTTGGCATCAGCGAAGGCATGGTGTTGGCTGCCAGCCATGCCGATGAGAAATCCACGCCCGGCATTTATGTACTCACGCCCTGGCCAGGCGCCCAGGCCGGCATGCGGGTCAGCTGAAAAAGTTCTGCACTGCCCCGGGATACCATCAGGCCATGAATCGAATTCCAAGGCCCAGTGTTCTGGCCCGTTTTCGTCCCCAGCTGCTCAACGCCATGAGCGATTACAGCAGCGAGCGGCTGATCAAAGATGTGCTGGCCGGCACCACCGTGGCCGTTGTGGCCCTGCCGCTGGCGATGGCTTTCGCCACGGCCAGTGGGCTGCGCCCCGAAGCCGGCTTGTTCACCGCCGTGATCGCTGGCTTTCTGATTTCTTTGTTCGGCGGTAGTCGGGTTCAGATTGGCGGACCAGCCGGCGCCTTTATCGTGATCGTTTACGGCATCCTGGAGGCCTATGGCCCGGCCAACCTGGTCATTGCAACGGCCATGTCGGGACTCATGCTGTTTCTCATGGGTCTGTTCAAATTGGGCGGACTGATCCGCTTCATTCCAATCGCGGTGATCATCGGCTTCACCAACGGCATCGCGGTGCTGATTGTGCTGTCGCAAATCAAGGACTTATTGGGCCTGCAAGTCAGCGCCATGCCAGCCGACTTCTTTGGCATGGTCTCGACGCTGGCCCAAACCCTGCACAGCAGCAAGCCACAGGCCTTGTTGATGGCACTGGGCACTTTAGACGTGATTGTGTTTTGGCAAGTCCTGCTGCCCCATTTGACAGTCAACGCACACTTGAGAAGACGGCTCTTGCTGTTGCCCGGATCGGTGCTGGCGCTGGTACTGGCCACCCTGATCACGTCACAGTTCGCCCTGGAGATCGACACCATTGGCAGCCGCTTCGGGGGGATCCCGTCTGCACTGCCGCAATGGGTTTGGCCCGCATTCTCCTGGGAATCGGCCCGTCACTTGCTGGCCCCGGCCACCACCCTGGCTTTGTTGGGCGCCATTGAGTCACTGCTCTGCGCGCGGGTGGCTGACACCATGTTGGGCGGCCGCCACGAACCGAACCAGGAACTGATGGCGCAAGGCCTGGCCAACATCGTCGTTCCTTTTTTTGGCGGCATGCCCGCCACCGGGACCATGGCCCGTACCGTCACCAACATCAAAAGTGGTGCCACCAGTCCGGTTGCCGGCATGACGCATGCCCTTGTCTTGCTGCTCATCATGCTGTTAGCCGCCCCGCTGGCACACAATGTCCCTTTATCGGCCTTGGCCGCTATTTTGCTGTTCGTCGCCTGGAATATGGGGGAGTGGCGCGTCATGTTTGAACTGGGGCAGTACCGCATGCCCTACCGCATCACGCTGCTGGCGGTGTTTTTCCTCACCGTGATGGTCGATCTGACAACGGCGGTTCAAGTCGGTTTGCTGGTCGCTGGTCTGACTTTTATTTACCGCATTGCCAGCCTGTCGCGCACGCAACAACTCAGCGCGACCGACCACCCCCTACTGCAAGGTATGGAGACACGAATTCACGCCTACCAGTTGTTCGGGGCGATTTTCTTTGGTGCGGTCACCCTGCTTGAGAAAATTGAAGAGAACCTGCCCCATGAGACCCTGGTGTTGGACTTCAAGAACGTCATGTACCTGGATTCCTCGGGCTGCAACGCGTTGCAGGACTTGATGCGCCGGTGCAGCCAGAAGGCTGTGCGTTTGATCGTTTGCGGACTTGACGGCCAGAACTTGGATATTGCCCGCCGCACGGGCTTGCTCGACCAATTGGGGAGGGTCAATATCGGCGGCGATCTGGACCATGGGCTGACCCTGGCGAGCGCCCAGAGCGCTACCCGGTAAAATCAGGCCAGGAGCTACCCCCATGCCTATTTTTCGCCGCCCCGATTACCAGTCCGAAACCACCCTGTTCCTTGAGCAGCTCAAGGTCCAAAAACCTCAGCTGGAGGCCCAGCAACGTCAAGGTCGCGAACTGCTTTGGGACAAGGAAATCGATCGCACCGCCTGGAACGACTACCGAGCCGCCGAGGTGGCGCAACAGCCCTACGTTTACCAAACTGCCTCGAACTAAGCACAGCATTGACCCGGCGCCCTTGCGGGAGTCGGTTTACCCCTTTCCCTTTTATGAGCCCCCGCCTGCCAGCCCTCAGCCCAGCGCCTTTGGGTCCCTTGGCTGCGCCAGACATGCCCGAGGTGGTGGACCAGGTTGCCCTGGCCCGACTTTATGGCGAGCCGCTGTTTTCTCTGCCGCATGATCTGTACATCCCGCCCGATGCTTTGGAGATTTTTCTTGAGGCTTTTGAAGGCCCGCTGGACCTGCTGCTGTATTTGATTCGCAAGCAAAATTTCAATATTCTGGACATCCCAATGGCGGGAATGACCCGTCAATACCTGGTGTATGTGGACGAAATCAGGGAGCGAAATCTAGAACTGGCTGCCGAATATTTGTTGATGGCAGCGATGCTGATCGAGATCAAGTCGCGCATGCTACTGCCTCCCAAGAAAACAGCACAAGGCGTTGAAGCCGAGGATCCCCGGGCCGAACTGGTGCGCCGCCTCATCGAATACGAGCAAATGAAACTGGCAGCGGCCGGCCTGAACCAGTTGCCGCAATTAGGTCGCGACTACCTCAAGGCCGAGATTCTGATCGAACAATCCTTGCAAGCCCGCTTCCCCGATGTCCATGTGCTGG
>CAXNKH010000074.1:0-7392 GCA_964202765.1 Burkholderiales bacterium
CCACACCCGCATCGGTACCCTCGGCCTGTCCCTCAATCTGCCTTTGTTTGCCGGTTATTTATTGCAAAACCGGGTGCGCGAAACGCTGGCCCTGGAAGACAAAGCGCGCAATGACCTGGAAGCGTCCAAACGAACGGTCGCTCAAGCAACCCGCACCGCCTTTTACGGCGTGTTGTCAGGCCAGGGCCAGGTCAAAGCGCTGGAAGCCGCCGAGACTTCAAGCCAGAGCGCACTAGACGCCAACAAACTGGGCTACCAGGTCGGCGTTCGCATCAACATCGACGTGCTGAATTCCCAAAGTCAGTTGTTTCAGACCAAACGTGATCTGGCCAAAGCGCGCTACGACGTCCTGCTGGGCGAACTTAAATTGCGTCAAGCCAACGGTTCGCTCCAGGCTGGCGATTTG
The DNA here is from genome assembly GCA_964202765.1 of Burkholderiales bacterium. Classification (GTDB taxonomy): domain Bacteria; phylum Pseudomonadota; class Gammaproteobacteria; order Burkholderiales; family Burkholderiaceae_C; genus CAXNKH01. The sequence goes on from CAXNKH010000074.1 coordinate 407, forward strand.
CAAGCCGTTAATGCGCTGCTGAACTGAGCTGCGGTCTGTCCCGCAATGCAAACAGCCAACAGCTGCGAAATGTTGGGGACAGAGCTGGCTCGCTATGCGTAGCTGCGGTCTGTCCCGCAATGCCTCAGGATGTCCAACACAGCTGCAACCGTCTGCTCGGTCGCACCGCGGTGCGCTTGGGCAAAGCCGGTCGCAGCTCTGGCCATGGCCTGCAATTCTTCTGGCGTTCTCAGCAGCGTCTGCACCTCGGTCACGGCCTGCTCCAGGCTCGCCACCCGCCGCGCCGCACCCGCTTGCTGCGCCAGCTCGGCGGCCTCCAGAAAATTAAACGTGTGCGGCCCCATCAAGACCGGGCAAGCGCAGGCCGCAGCTTCGATCAGGTTTTGTCCCCCCAGCGGCTCGAAACTGCCGCCCAGCAAAGCCAGGTCGGCCAAGCCATAGTACAAGGCCATCTCGCCCAGCGAATCGCCCAACCAGATATCGGCCGCAAGCTCGGCGACAAAAGGCGGCCCATCGACCCAGTCGCTGCGCCTGGACACGCCAAACCCCTGGGCTAGGCACAGGTCAGCAACTTCATCAAAGCGCTGCGGATGGCGCGGCACGATCAACCACTGGCATGAAACTTCCGACTTTGGCCGCGACTGAAGAATTTGCAAAAGTCGGGACTCTTCACCTTCACGTGAACTGGCCAGCATCACCACCGGTCGGCCCAGCTTCTCGCGCCAACTCTGCGCCAAAGTCAATTGAGGACCATCGGTTGTGGCATCAAACTTCAAGTTGCCGAATACGCCCTGAACCGGGGCTCCCAGCGAAGCAAAGCGTTGGCCATCGCCCTGGGTCTGAGCCCAGACCGCAGTCAAAGCCTGGTACGTCGGGTGTGACAGCCAGGACAAACGATTGACTTGGCGCAGGGACTTGTCGCTCAAACGGGCATTGGCCAACACCAGGGGCACACCTGCCTCTTTGCAGCCAGCCACCAGATTGGGCCAGATTTCGGTTTCCATCAGGATGCCGATGCTGGGTTTGAAATGCTGTAAAAATCGCCACACTGCTGCGGGTGTGTCCCAGGGTTGCCAGGTCTGGATGTCGCCTGGGCGGAGTACGGCCTTGCCCTCTTCGCGCCCGGTGGCCGTTCCATGCGTAAGCAGCAAACGCATCCCGGGTAGACGCGCTCGCAAGCCGGCGATCAGTGGCACAGCAGCCCGCGTCTCACCCAGGGAGACCGCATGAATCCAGATAATTTTTTCCCCTACGCCGACAACTCCCTGGTAATGACCTTTCCTTTCCTGCAATGCCTCCAGGTAGAGCGGCTCAATCCGGGCTCGAAGTTGTAGCTTGAGTCGCAGCAGCGGCTGCAGCACCCACATCAACCAAGAATAAAACAATCGTGTCATTGCATCACCAAACGTTGCCTTGTCCTTGGCTTGGTTATCCCTATTTTCAATGCGCCGCCTGTTGAATCACCGCATCAGGCTTGACGCTTCTGAGCAGGGCCATCATGTCAGCCTCAATGCGCTGCAGGGCTTGGGCAGTGTGGCCCTCAAAGCGCAACACCAGCACCGGTGTGGTGTTGGAAGCCCGAATCAGGCCGAAACCATCGGGCCAATCCACGCGCAGGCCATCGATGGTGTTGAGTTCGGCCGGGGCTGAAAATTTCGCCCACGCCACCAGTTGCTCGACCAAGTCATGGGCTTGTCCTTCCTGACAAACCACATTGAGTTCAGGCGTTGAAAAACTGCTGGGCAAGGCGTCCAACACCGCGCTAGCATTGCTGCTGCGACTCAGAATTTCAAGCATCCGACAGCCCGCATAGGTGCCATCGTCAAAACCGTACCAGCGTTCCTTGAAAAAAATGTGGCCGCTCATTTCACCGCCCAACGGTGCCTGACCGCCTGCGGCCTCAATCGCTTTCATCTTGGCTTTGATCAGAGAATGACCGGTCTTGTACATCATCGGTGTGCCGCCCGCAGCCTCAATGGCCGGGGCCAGTCGCTGGCTGCATTTCACGTCGAACAGAACAGTCCCGCCGGGCACACGGCTAAGCACATCCTGCGCGAACAGCATCATCTGGCGGTCCGGATAAATGTTGTTGCCTTCTTTGGTGACGATGCCCAGACGGTCGCCGTCCCCATCAAACGCCAGGCCCAGCTCAGCGCCCGTCGTTTTCAATGCGGCGATCAGGTCACGCAGGTTCTCAGGCTTGCTCGGGTCGGGATGGTGATTGGGGAAGTTGCCATCCACTTCACTGAACAGCTCGACAACCTCGCAACCCAGAGAACGGAAAATGTCGGGTGCGGTGGCGCCGGCAATCCCGTTGCCCGAATCAACCACGATTCTCATAGGACGCGCCAGCTTGACATCGCTCACGATGCGTTGCAAATAAGCAGGCTGTACATCGACCTGGCGGACACGGCCGCCTTCTTGTAAACGCCAACTCTCCGCTTCCATCATGCACCGTAGATTCTGAATTTCTTCACCATAAATCGCCCGGCCTGCCAACACCATTTTGAAACCGTTGTAGTCCTTGGGGTTGTGGCTTCCCGTCACCTGAATACCACTGCGGCACAGCGTGTTGGCAGCAAAATACAGCATGGGTGTGGTGACCATGCCGACATCGATCACCTCAACACCTGCGGCCATCAAGCCCCGGATTAAGGCCGCACTCAAAGACGGCCCGCTAAGCCGACCATCGCGACCGACTGCGACGCAAGTTTCTCCTGTCTGCAAGGCAACTGAGCCAAAAGCCCGCCCCAAGGCCTGCGCCATCGCCTCATCAATCGTGGCTGGCACCACACCGCGAATATCGTAGGCCTTGAAAATGGAAGCTGCAACGTGCATGCGGTGAATTGTAGGGTGAGGGGCGTATCATCCTTGCATGTTGTTTGCTTGCTCACCCGTGACCGCCTGGGTCGACAGCCCCCTGGGGCCTGTGCTGTTGGCGGCATCAAGCAAAGGTCTTTGCGGTGCGTGGTTTGAAGGTCAACGTCATTTGCCTGATTCATCACGCTGGTCGGAGCAGCAAAAGCACCCGGTCTTGCTACAAGCTCAACAAGCGCTGTCACTTTATTTTGCAGGTTCAGGGCCAACCCTTGATTTCTCCTTGGACCTGAGCCAAGGGACGGATTTCCAGCAACTGGTCTGGCGCGCGTTACTGCAAATTCCGCGCGGCAGCAGCACCAGCTACAGCGCCCTGAGTAAGCGCATCGGAAAACCCCGGGCGCAACGCGCCGTCGGGGCCGCAGTGGGTCGCAATCCCTTGAGCATTTTCGTTCCCTGTCACCGGGTTCTGGGGCTTGACGGATCGCTCACCGGATATGCCGGTGGGCTGGGGCGCAAGATTTCCCTGCTAACGCAGGAAGGTTGCAGTTTCCGACATACAACACCGCAACGAAACGCCTCACATTGAAATCCTGCAGCTCCAAGCAGCCTTGGCTCGCTGATTTTTTCTTGCTCAGCGCCATCTGGGGTTCGTCTTTCTTGTTCATGAAGATCGGATTGCAGGAATTTGGTGTCCTGCCCACAGCGGCGGTGCGCGTCGGTATTGCAACCTTATTTCTGTTGCCTTTACTGCTCTGGCGCCAACTTGGCGCCACCCTGATCCAAAGCTGGCGACCTACTTTTTTGGTGGGCCTGTTCAATTCTGCGATTCCTTTTGTCTGTATCGCTTATGCCCTGCAGTCCTTAAGCACCGGCCTGTCGTCCATCATCAATGCAACCGTTCCGCTTTTCGGCGCCTTGATTGCTTGGCTGTGGCTCAAAGACAAGCTCAATCGATCCCAGATTCTGGGTCTTTTAATCGGTTTTACCGGCGTGGCCTTGTTGGCCACTGACAAGGCCAGCTTCGCCTCCCCAACGATGGGGCTGGCCAGCGGCTGGGCCGTGCTGGCCCTGTTATTGGCCTGTCTTTGTTATGGTATTTCAGCCAGTTACACAAAGCTGAGGCTATCCAAGATGCCCTCCTTGGTCACGGCTACCGGCAGCCAAATGGGTGCCTTCCTGAGCTTGGCGCTACCCGCCCTGTGGTTCTGGCCAAGCCAGATGCCGGGGCCGCGGGCCTGGTTGGCCTTGCTGGCGGTCGGTGTGGTGTGCTCGGGTCTGGCCTACATCTTGTTTTTCCGCCTGATCACCCGCGCCGGCCCGACACGCGCCTTGTCGGTAACCTTTGTCGTGCCGGTCTTTACCAATTTGTACGGCGTAGTCCTGCTCGGTGAGGTGGTCACGCCCATGATGTTGGTGATGGCTGGCGTGATCATTTGCGGCACTTTGCTGGCGACCGGTTTACTGCAACTACCCGTTCGGTCTGCCCGTCCTTGAAGCCGCCTTTCAGGAATACTCGGAGCGCAGGATTTTCGCGCCTTCGACCATGGCCCGCAACTTGGCATCGGCAACGTCGCGGGGTAAATATTTCATCCCACAATCGGGTGCCAGAATCACCTGCTCGGGTCGGATATAACGCAAAGCCCGCTTGATGCGCGAGGCCACCACGACCGGGGACTCCACCGCCATGTCGGACAAATCAATGCAGCCGACCATGATTTGCTTGTTGCCCAGCTGCTCCAGCACGGAGCAATCCAAGTTCGATTGGGCGGTTTCGATCGATAACTGCTGGCAGCTACAGGCGGCAAGCTCAGGCAAAAAGTCGTAGCCCGCTGGCCGGGCGTGAATCACGGCGGCATAGCCAAAACAAATGTGGACCGCCGTCGTTCCTTGCACCCCTTCCAGCGCCCGATTCAGCACCTTGATGCCGTATTGCCGGGCTTTTTCAGGTCGGGCTTGCAAATAGGGCTCGTCAACCTGCACCACGTCAGCCCCGTGGGCGAACAAATCCTTGATTTCTTCATTGAGGGCCGCTGCATAGTCCATGGCCGCCTCTTCCTCGGTGGCATAGAAATCGTTTTGCGCTTGTTGCAGCATGGTGAAAGGTCCCGGCACCGTGATCTTCACCTTGCGCTGGGTGTGGGCCTTTAAAAACAGCAGGTCTTCCACTTCGATAGCACGCAAGCGGCGAATCTTGCCGACGATGCGCGGCACCGGGTTGGGATGGCCCGAGCGGTCCAAGGCGGTTCCCGGATTATCAATGTCAATCCCTGCCAAGGCCGTGGCGATCCGGTTGGAGTAGCTTTCGCGCCGGATTTCGCCATCGCTGATGATATCCAGTCCAGCATCTTCCTGTGCCCGTATCGCCAACAAGGTTGCATCTTCCATCGCCTGCTGCAAAAAAGGTGGGTCCACACGCCACAGCTCTTTGGCACGGACCCGTGGTGGGAAACGACCCGCCAGTTTGACGCGGTCGATCAGCCAGTCGGGCTGCGGATAACTCCCCACGATGGTGGTCGGAAACAACATGCACATCTCCTTTGATTCGTGTCGGCTACTGCTTTTCTATATTCAAAGTCGTGACCAAATTAGTCCACTTTTGAATTTCACTGGCCAACAGCTGGCGCAAGTCTTCCGGCGTTCCTCCTCGCGGCTCAATGCCCAGTTCTTGAAATCTCCGCCTAACATCAGCCTGAGCCAAAACCAAATTCACTTCCCGGTTCAAGCGATCGACAATGGCTTTCGGTGTTTTGGCAGGGGCTGCCAAGCCGTTCCAGGCAGCAAGGTCATATTCCTTGACACCACTCTCAAGCAGCGTAGGGACGTTGGGAAGCGTCGCCGATCTTTTGCTGGACGAGGTCGCAATCGCGCGGATTTCACCACTACGCAGCAGGCCCAAGGCCGGGGACGCTACCTCAAACACGATGTCGATTTCCTTGCTCTTTAAGGCAGAGAAAAGTGAAGGCGTCGTCTTATAGGGAATGATGGGGGTCGTCAGTCCCGTGAGGCTTTTGAACAGCGTGGCCGACATGTGTTGACCACTTCCCACATTGACTGTGCCAATATTGTATTTGGCAGGATGGGCTGTAGCTTTGGTCAAGAAGTCTTTAAGGTCAACAATGTCCGAACTTTTATCGACCAACACCACGAAATCGATCGCACCCAAAGTCGTGATGGGCTCGAAATCTCTCACGGCATCAAACGGGAGTTTTTTAAACAGCGCTGTGCTCAAGGCATTACCCGAATTCATGAACAGCAGCGTATGCCCATCCGGGTCTGCTTTTGCCACGGTCTCGCCCGCCACGATGCCCCCAGCGCTGGGGCGGTTGTCCACCACCACCGCCTGCCCTAGCGAGTCAGACATTTTTTGCGCCACCAGCCGGGCCAGGATGTCGGCCACTCCCCCCGGTGCATAACCCAGAACCAGACGAACAGGTTTGCTGGGGTAGCCTTGCGCCAGTGTCAGTTGGCAACACAATGCCGTACCCATCAAAGCGAAGAATCTGAGTGCAACTAAATATCTCGACATAGTGTCTTTCTGATCAGTTGGGGACAGAGCTGAAGGTCTGTCCCACAAGGCTGTTGATTTCCCTCTGCTGTGACATTCTCTACGGCATCTGGTTTCGCAAGCAGGCCGAGTTTAGGGCAAGCTCGCAGCATAGGACACTTTGCGATCCAGATGTCAGGGCTAGAATTCACAAAATTCCCAAGGATTGTTGATGCAAAAGCAAGTGTCTTTTCTGTCTGATGGTTTAGAACTCTCAGGCGTTCTTCATGTTCCCGATGACATGCAAGCCGCTGAGCAACGGCCCGCCGTCGCCGTTCTCCATGGCTTTGGCGGAACCAAAAATGGCGGTGTCCCGCCGCTGGTCGCTCAGATCCTGGAAAACTGGGGCTACATCGTTTTGCGTTTTGATATGCGCGGTTGCGGCGACAGCCAGGGACTTGCGGGAAAAGTGATTTGTCTGGAGCAGGTGCGTGACACCAGCAATGCCGTAAGCTTCCTGCAGAGTTGCCCCGAGGTATCAAGCCAGCACATCGGTGTTCTGGGTTTTAGGTTCGGCGCTGCTGTGGCTGTTTATGCTGCAGGTGTTGACTCCCGAATTGCTGCCTGTATTTCGGCGGGTGGCTGGGGCGATGGGGAAAAGAAATTTCGAAAACAGCACGAG
>CAXNKH010000075.1:0-7167 GCA_964202765.1 Burkholderiales bacterium
GTGTCCGCAGCTTCGGCTACGAATGACGTGAGCCCCAAGCGCATCTCGGACGAACCAGCCTTTGTGCTGCACCGCTATGACTGGAGTGAGTCCAGCCTGATTCTGGAAGTCTTTACCCGAAACCAGGGCCGCATTGCGCTGGTCGCCAAGGGAGCCAAGCGTCCGAGTTCGAGTTTTCGTCCCATCCTCCTGCCTCTACAGCCCCTGCAGCTGGCTTTTGGCGGCGATAGCGAAATCCGCACGCTGCGAAGTGCCGAGTGGATGGGGGGCCACGTCATGCCTACCGGGGCGGCCTTGCTTTCGGGTTATTACCTCAACGAATTGCTGTTGACCCTGTTGGCACGCGATGACCCCCACCCCGCCTTATTCGATATCTACGCGAATGTGGTTCGGGTGCTGGCCTCAGAACATGGTGAAGTACTTGAATCGGCACTGCGTGCCTTTGAGTTGCTGCTTCTGCGCGAGGTCGGGCTGTTGCCCCTGCTCGATGCCCAGACCATGACCCTGAGCGCGCTTGAGCATCAAGCGCATTACAGTCTGGTGCCTGAGGGTGGATTGCGCCAAAGCAACGACGCCGACCGCGCCAGCTTGAATGGCGCCCAATGGCTGAACCTGCAGCAATCCTTGGCGGACAAAACGCCCTTGATCGACACTTTGCGGGCTTGCTCGGAGGTCGCACTTGAACTCAAACCCCAACTGCGCGGCTTGCTTAACTACCATTGCGGGGTGGGTAACCTTAGAACCCGACAAATGATGATCGATTTGCAGTCTCTATGAACAAAATAGCGCTTTCCGTCAACCTGAACAAAGTGGCTTTGGTTCGCAATACCCGGCACTTGGGTACCCCGAGCGTGATGCGTGCGGCAGAGCAGTGTTTGGCTGCCGGCGCCCATGGCATCACAGTTCACCCTCGGCCTGACCAGCGCCACATCCGGGGCGGGGATGTGGCTGAGCTGGCCCAACTGCTCAAGGCCTGGCCCGGACGTGAGTTCAATATCGAGGGCAACCCCTTTCACAACTTGATGGATTTTGTTCGGGAGCACCGGCCGCAGCAATGCACTTTTGTGCCCGACGCTGAGGGGCAGTTCACCAGCGATCATGGTTGGAATTTGCCACAGGACAGTGAGCGCCTGCGCCCCCTGGTGGCAGAAGCCCAGGCGCTGGGGGTTCGGGTCAGTTTGTTCATGGACCCAACAGCGCAGGCCATGGCGGCGGTGAAAGAACTGGGGGCTGACCGGGTCGAGCTCTATACCGAACCCTATGCCAGGGCCTGGGCTGGCGCGCAGCAGGGCGCAGAGTTGGCCCGGTTTGCAGCGGCAGCGCAGGCGGCGCTGGACTTGGGTCTGGGCGTCAATGCCGGCCACGATTTGAACCGCGACAACTTGACGAATTTTTTGCAGCAGGTGCCGGGTGTGCAAGAGGTCTCAATCGGCCATGCGCTGATTGGCGACGCCCTGGAGCTGGGCTACAGTGCCACGGTGCAAGCTTATTTGCGTTGTATTGACGCAGCCCAACTGTGACAGCGCTTTGATTTACGGCATCGGCACTGATATTTGCGAAATAGCACGGGTGCGGCTCAGCTTGGAGCGTCATGGCGAACGCTTTGCGCAAAAGATCCTGAGCGAGGCCGAACTCGTGACCTGGCGTGAGCGCAGTGCGCGTTGGCCCGAGCGCGGTGTGCGCTATCTGGCCACCCGGTTTTCGGCCAAGGAAGCGTTCAGCAAAGCCATTGGTCTGGGAATGCGCATGCCCATGAGGTGGCGGCTCTGTGAAATTGGCAAACTCGACAGTGGCAAGCCCTGCGTCGTGTTGCACGCAGAACTCAAGACCTGGTTTGAAGCGCGCGGCTTGAGCGCCCACGTCAGCGTCAGCGACGAGAGTGACTATGCAGCGAGTTTTTGTATTGTGGAGAAATCAGAATGACCCAGCACGCGCCCCTGATCATCGATGTGGCCGGCCTGAAACTGAGCAAGGATGATCGTCGCCGGCTTAATCACCCCTTGGTCGGAGGCCTGATTTTGTTTTCCCGCAATTGGCAGGACCGCCCGCAACTGAGCAGCCTGTGCCACGACATCAAGGACGTGCGGCCCGACTTGTTGATCTGCGTTGACCACGAGGGGGGACGGGTCCAACGGTTCAAGACCGACGGCTTCACCCATTTGCCGGCCATGCGGGTTTTGGGCCAAGCCTGGTTGAGGGATGGCGGACGCGATGGTGTGGGCGCCCTGCAGGCGTGCAACGCAGCCACCGCTTGCGGCTATGTGCTGGGCGCTGAATTGAGGGCTTGTGGCGTTGACTTGAGCTTCACACCGGTACTTGATCTGGACTGGGCAACCAGCGGAGTGATAGGCGACCGGGCCTTCGCGCGCGACCCCCGGGTGGTGAGTTTGTTGGCCAAAAGCCTGATGCACGGTCTGCTGCAAAGCGGGATGGCCAATTGCGGCAAACATTTCCCAGGTCATGGTTTCGTCAAGGCCGATTCACACACCGATATTCCGGTGGACCGGCGCAGCCTGAAGGCTATTTTGTCCGATGACGCCGCACCTTACGGCTGGCTGAGTACAGCGCTGGCCAGCGTGATGCCAGCCCATGTGATTTACCCCAGTGTGGATGACAGGCCAGCCGGTTTCTCGGCCAAATGGCTGGGTGATATTTTGCGCGGCAAGCTGGGCTTTGGCGGAGCCATCTTCAGCGACGATTTGTCGATGGCAGGCGCCCGCCTACTCGACGGCTGCGAAGTCAGCTACGCTCAGGCCGCTGTCGCCGCACTGAATGCGGGTTGTGACTTGGTGTTGTTGTGCAACCAAAGCTTGGACCAAGGGGCGGCGGTTGATGAATTGATCGATGGCTTGACCGAAGCACAGATCAGGGGCCAATGGCTAAGCCAGGAAAGCAGCGAGCTGCGTCGTCAGGCCTTGCTGCCGAGCAGTCCAGCGCTAGGCTGGGATGACTTGATGTTGCAGCCGGCCTATGTGCAGGCCCTGGACTTGATCGCCTGAGCCGGAGCTGATGGATGGCTGATGCGCTTGTCTCATGCGGCACAATTGACACCTCGCTTTCTCACCTAAGAATTGAGCCATGACCGAACTCACCCACATCACCCCACGCGACAAGGCGGAAATCTTGGCGCAGGCGCTGCCCTATATCCGTAAGTTTCATGGGAAAACCCTGGTCATCAAATACGGTGGTAACGCCATGACTGACCCCGCCTTGCAGGCTGATTTCGCCGAGGATGTGGTGTTGCTCAAGCTGGTTGGAATGAACCCGGTGGTGGTCCATGGCGGCGGACCGCAGATCGAGGCGGCGCTGCATCGCTTGGGAAAAAAAGGCGAATTTGTGCAGGGTATGCGGGTCACCGATGCTGAAACCATGGAAGTGGTGGAGTGGGTGTTGGCGGGTGAAGTGCAGCAGGACATCGTTGGCTTGATCAACCAGGCCGGCGGCAAGGCCGTGGGCCTGACCGGACGCGATGGCGGCTTGATCCGGGCCAAAAAACTGCAACTGGCCGACAGCAGCGACCCCAGTAAGTTTCACGATGTAGGCCAGGTCGGCGAGATTGTTCAAATTGACCCCAGCGTGGTCAAAGCGCTGCAGGACGATGCCTTTATTCCTGTGATTAGCCCGATCGGCTATGGTGAAAATAATGAGAGCTACAACATCAACGCCGATGTGGTGGCGGGCAAACTGGCTATGGTCCTGAAGGCTGAGAAACTGCTGCTTTTGACCAACACCCCGGGTGTGCTGGATAAGGCCGGTAATCTCCTGACCGACCTGAGTGCGCACGAAATCGACGCCTTGTTTGCCGATGGAACCCTCTCCGGCGGCATGTTGCCCAAGATCGCCGGCGCACTAGAAGCTGCCAAAGGGGGAGTCAACTCTGTTCATATCATCGATGGCCGGGTGCCCCACGCCATGCTGCTCGAAATCTTGAGCGAACAGGCTTATGGAACCATGATTCGCTCACATTGATGCAAAAAATAGCTCCGAATTGGGGAAACCCCTTGGTACTAGCCTGCCAGAATCATTCAAGATAGCGTCCTGACCATGTCCGATTCAAAATCTTCCCCTATCAGCCTCGCCGGCACGGCCGAAAGTGCACCGGTTCGCAAACGGCCCAAGCCGGGTGAGCGCAGGATTCAAATACTGCAGACTCTGGCGGCCATGCTGGAGCAGCCTGGTGCTGAGCGCATTACCACGGCTGCGCTGGCCGCCCGACTCAGCGTGAGCGAGGCCGCGCTGTACCGGCATTTCGCCAGCAAGGCCCAGATGTTTGAAGGGCTGATTGATTTCATTGAACAGACAGTTTTCTCTCTGATCAATCAGATTGTCGAGCGTGAAAAAGCGTATCTGGACAGCGTAGCTCGGCAGCCCCAGCTGATTGTCACGATGCTGATGCAGTTCGCCGAGAAGAACCCCGGCATGACCCGGGTCATGGTGGGCGATGCGCTGGTGTTCGAGAATGAGCGCCTGCAGCAGCGCATGAACCAGTTCTTTGACAAGATCGAAGCCACGCTCAAGCAGTGTCTGCGCGACGCGGTACAGAGCACTGGCTCGGCCACGCCGACGGTGGATTCACAAGTGGGGGCTTCCGTGCTCACTGCCTTTGTCGCTGGCCGTTTGCAGCGATTTGCTCGCTCTGGCTTCAAGCGCTTGCCCTCAGAGCATCTCGAGCAGAGCTTGCAACTCCTCTGTTGAGCTACAAAATGTTGTTGGGGACAGAGCTGGCTCGCTAACGCAAGGTTGTGGCTTGTCCCACTTTTTGACCGGCCTCCACGATCTCTGACCAGGTAGTCGGGTCCAGCACGATACCGTCGCGTTCGCGCGCCAGCCGGGCTGCTCGCTCAGGGTCGCCAGCGAGTTTGAGGCCGTCACCGCCAACCGCATCCGGGCTTTGCCTGACCCATTCGACGAACGCCAGGGCTTCCTGCTCGAAGCTGTTTTGGGTTCCAAGCCGGATTGGGTCGATCAGAATCGACAGCATGCCATTGAGGACGGTGCGGGCACTGGAGGCAGGCCGATGCCAGGTGCCACCACCGGTTAAAGCACCGCCGAGTAACTCGCAGGCCACGGCCAGGCCTGAACCCTTGTGCTCACCAAAGGGCATGAGTGCGCCAAACAATCCGGGGCCCGGGCCCTGGGTTTGGGGCACCACCACCACACCCGGGTCGGTAGTGGGCAGGCCCTGGGCATCGATCAGATAACCCGGCGCAACCTGGCGACCTTCGTTGTGTGCCACGCGCATCTTGCCCTGGGCTACCCGGCTGGTGGCAAAATCTAGAACAAAAGGGGGTTGGCCTTTGATCGGAACGCCAATGCAGATCGGGTTGGTGCCGAGTCGACCGTCGGCACCGCCCCAGGGGGCAACCACCGGGCGCGACAGCACGTTAACGAAATGCAGCGACACCAGACCCTGGGACACCGCCATTTCGGCGTAGTGACCGATGCGCCCGAGATGGTGCGAATTGCCCAGCGCCATGATGCAACTGCCCAGTTCCTGGGCCCGTGCAATCGCAAGCAGCATGGCCTGCGCCCCGACCACCTGACCGTAACCGCGTTGACCGTCGAGCGCCAGCAGGGCCCCCGCATCGAGGTTGACTTTGACGCCGGTGTTGGGCTGTAGACCCCCTTCGAGTAAGGCATCGATATAGCGTGGCAGCATGCCCACGCCATGCGAGTCGTGGCCACTTAAATTGGCCATCACCAAGTTGCCAGCCACGGCGGCGGCCTCTTCGGCCGAACTGCCCGCGGCGAGCAAAATCGAGGTGATTTTTTGGGTCAGATCTTGGCTGGAAAGTGTGATGTTCATAGATTAATGTGTTGGGGTCAGAGCCTTTACATGACGGCGCCCACTTGCCAGGGGACAAATTCGTTCTGGCCGTAGCCATGGCGCTCGCTTTTGCTTTGCTGGCCCGAAGCGGTGGCCAGGATCAGCTCGAAAATCCTTTGCCCCATCTCGGCCACGCTGGCCTTGCCGTCAATGATGTCGCCGCAATTGATGTCCATGTCGTCTTCCTGTTTTTGCCACAGTGCGGTGTTGGTTGACAGCTTGAGCGAGGGTGAGGGTGAGCAGCCGTAGGCCGAGCCACGGCCGGTGGTGAAACAAATGAGGTTGGCACCACCAGCCACTTGTCCAGTGGCGCTGACCGGGTCGTAGCCCGGCGTGTCCATATAGACAAAGCCATGGTCAGTCACCGCTTCAGCATATTCATAAACCGCTTGCAGATTGCTGGTGCCACCCTTGGCCACTGCGCCCAGGGATTTCTCTAAGATGGTGGTCAAGCCGCCGGCCTTGTTGCCCGGCGAGGGGTTGTTGTTCATCTCGCCCTGGTTGATTTGGGTGTAGTGCTCCCACCATTTGATGCGCTCGATCAGTTTTTCAGCGACTTCGCGTTTCACGGCACGGCGCGTCAGCAGATGCTCGGCGCCATAGATCTCGGGTGTCTCACTCAGGATGGCGGTGCCGCCATGGGTCACCAGCAAATCGACGGCAGCGCCCAGGGCCGGGTTGGCGCTGATGCCGGAATAACCATCCGAGCCACCGCATTGCAGTCCCACCGTGATGTGGCTGGCACTGCAGGGCTCGCGCTGGACCGCATTGGCGCGTGGCAGCATCTCATTGATCAAGGCGATTCCCTTGGCCACGGTCTTGGCCGTGCCGCCGGTGTCTTGGATGCTGAAAACACGAAAATTTTCGCCTTCATTGAGGCTGCTATGAGCCAACCAGGCATTGATCTGGTTGGATTCGCAGCCCAGCCCCACCACCAGCACAGCAGCGAAGTTCGGATGGGTGGCATAACCGGCCAGGGTCCGTTGCAGAATTTGCATGCCCAGGCCTTCGGTGTCCATGCCGCAGCCGGTACCGTGGGTCAGCGCGACAACACCGTCAACCTGGGGGAAGTTGGCCAAGGCTTCGGGATGATTTTGCCGCGAGAAATGGTCGGCGATGGCGCGCGCTGCGGTCGCCGAGCAATTGACGCTGGACAAAATACCGATGTAATTGCGCGTCGCTACCCGGCCATCGGAGCGCTTGAAGCCCATGAAGCTGGCATGCAGCGCAGCCGCTTCGGGCTTGACATCGGCACCAAAAGCGTAATCGCGTGCGAAATCTCCCTTGTTCTCGCCCATATCGAGGTTTTGGGTATGGACATGTTCGCCCGCAGCGATAGC
>CAXNKH010000076.1:0-7046 GCA_964202765.1 Burkholderiales bacterium
ATGCTTCGGTCAAAAACAGTGACAGCACCGTCGAGGGATTTAACCAACCGATGCGTCTGGCTGCCATGGTGTGTGGCAGTGCCGATGCCTTGCAATGGGGTGGCAAAGAGCAGGGTGCTGATTTCTTTGACGTCAAGGGTGATGTCGAGGCATTGCTTGCGCCCTTGAAGCCCACTTTCGAGCCCGCCCAACACCCAGCCATGCACCCCGGGCGTTGCGCCAAGGTGGTGCTGAACGGACATGGGATTGGTTTTGTCGGTGAGTTGCATCCGCGCTGGCGTCAGTCCTGCGAATTGAGTCTAGCTCCGCTGATGTTTGAGCTCGATCTGGATGCCGTTCTGCAACGCGAAGTCCCTGTCTTCAAGCCGGTGACCAGGCAGCAAGCAGTTGAGCGCGATATTGCCGTTGTCGTGTCCGAATCCGTGAGCCATGCAGCGTTGATGCAGGCCGTCTGGACAGCGCCGACCCAAGGCCTGTTGCGCGATGCGGTTTTGTTCGATGTTTACCGTGCCAAATCTAAACCGGGTTCTGAGTCTGCGCCGGCCACTGGTCTGGGTCATAGCGAGAAGAGTCTGGCTGTGCGATTGACACTGAATCGGGATGAACCGGGCCTGACCGAAGATGAGATCGAAGCGACGGTGCGCTCTGTGATCGCACAACTGCAGATGGATCTTGGCGCTCGGCAACGGGTGTAAGAGGAGTCGGGACCTATGGAAGAATTCGAGGGAAACATGGAAATCACGGTGGAGAGTTTGGAGACCCAGGCCCTGACTAAGGCCCATCTGGCTGAATTGTTGTTTGAGAAAATCGGACTCAACAAACGTGAGTCCAAGGACATGATCGAGGCTTTCTTTGACCTAGTGGCACAAAGCCTGGTTGAAGGTGACGACGTCAAACTCTCTGGCTTTGGAAATTTCCAGATCCGCACCAAGGCGCCCCGGCCAGGACGCAATCCCCGAACCGGTGAAGCGATCCCGATTCAGGCCCGCCGGGTAGTCACTTTCCACGCCAGCCACAAGCTCAAAGCACAGATCCAGGACCAGGGACGGTAGCCGTAGCGTCCGGCTGGAACGGTTCTAGGTTTTTAATTCCAGGTTCCGAAAGCAAGGATGCAAAACTTAGAGTAACCTTGCAGCTTTCCCTGCTACCACATTGATTTCAATGGAGAAAGCTCTCCCACCGATCCCTGTTAAACGCTACTTCACCATCGGTGAGGTGGGCGACCTGTGTGGCGTCAAACCGCACGTGCTCCGTTATTGGGAGCAGGAATTCACGCAGCTGCGCCCGATGAAGCGGCGTGGCAACCGGCGCTACTACCAGCGCCGTGAAGTGTTGATGATCCGCAGGATTCGAGACTTGCTGTACGACCAAGGCTTTACCATCAGTGGCGCGCGTAACAAAATGCACGAATTGATGCAAATCGAGCGCGATCGACGGCGCAATGGCGAGGTCAGGCTAGAGGGCGTGGATATGACCGACATAGAGGGCGGGGAATCGGAATCTGAGCTGGAGATGATGTTTGAAGACGGGCCTGAACTGGCGCCCGATCAGTTCTTGGCGTTGCGCCGTGAGCTGCTTGAAATTCGTGAGTTGCTTCACTCTGTGGGTTGAAGATCAGCAGTCTTCACGGGCTATAATTCAGCCCAAGTCGGTGTGTGGCGCAGCCTGGTAGCGCACTTGCATGGGGTGCAAGGGGTCGAAGGTTCGAATCCTTTCACACCGACCAAGAGACAGTACAAAGACCTCTAAGGAGAAATTCTTAGAGGTCTTTTTCATTGGTAAATAAATGGATTATTGGATAGGGAGTGCCAGCAACAGCTATTGACAGCCAAACATCGTTCTGTACACCTCACAAGTTAAACCATACACTGGTCACAACACTGCAGGGGCATTACGCTTTTTCTATCAGCGAATCTATTTTTTGCATTCTCTTTAGTGGATCAAGTTCATACAGCAGTTCTAGTTTCTCTTTGGTGCTGATGTCCATTGCTTCTGCATATCGGTTTGCAACCCATCCACTTTGATCAAGCAGGTAGGGTTTAAAAATGGGAAGTCTGTGACTTTGCCCTTGCTGCTGGGCACTTGCTATCACTTTGCCAAGTCGATCAGCATGGTGTTGTAAGGACGGTGGTAACTCAACCTCTGGATCGTTTGGCAGATAGGCGATATCACCTTGCCAGACACCAAATGGGCCGGGTTGTGTGTTGTGCAATTTAAAACGAATCCCACCTTGGCAAATCACACGAAATAAATTGGGTTGTACCTGTTCAAAATTTCGGATGTTTGCGCTACATCCATATGCGTGTAATAGAGGTGTCTCCCCTGGTATCTGTATCTCGCTGCCTTTTTTTAACCACACCACACCAAATGGGAGTTGTTGTTCGTAGCAGCACTTGATCAAATCAAGGTAGCGAACTTCGAAGATTTGCAGTGACAGCATGCCATCTGGGAATAAGCTATGAGAAAGCGGGAATAGAGGGATTTTTTCAGTCATGGCTAGTCTCAAACATCTTTGTGAGCCCCATCACGTCGGACAGTTCCTCCAATTATGTTTATAGCTATTAAAGTAGTTGCACCACAAGTGTGCGACTTCAATGTACACCACAAGACAGTACTGAAGCCTCAACCCTGCCGGGGCGAGACGCAGGCGTTGGCAAGAAACTAAGGCAGATTGCGAAAGATGACAAATGAGCACCTGGTCGTCAGCCAGGTTTGATCTGCGCTTTTTCAACGACTTCTTTCCAGCGCATCTGTTCATAGGCAATGAAGGCAGCGTATTCACTTGGGGTGCCGCCACCGGCGACGGCACTCTCGGCGGCAAAGCGCGACACGATCTCAGGTGACTTCAACACTTTGGCTGCTTCTTGTTGCAGCTTGTTGATGATTTCAATCGGGGTACCCGAGCGTACGCTGATGCCGTACCACTGAACTGTTTCAAAATCCTTGTAGCCGTTTTCTGCCACGGTCGGAACGTCTGGCAGAACTGAAATTCGCTCGCGAGTTCCCACTGCAATGGCGCGCAGCAGGCCGCTTTGGATGTGAGGTAGCAAGGCCGGCGTGCCGGCTGAGAACATTTGGATCCGTCCGGCCAGCACGTCGTTCAGCGCCGGCCCCGTGCCACGGTAAGGAATGTGGGTGATGAACATGCCGGTGGCTAATTTCAAGGCTTCCATTGCCAGATGGCCGGCACTGGCGTTGCCGGCCGAAGCGTAATTCATCTGGCCGGGGCGCAACTTGACGTAAGCCACCAGCGATTTGAAATCCTTCACCGGAACATCCTTGTGCACCACGAACAGACTGGGCACGCGAGACAAAAGGGTGACGGGCGCGAAGTCCTTGTTGACATCAAAGCCGCTGTCGGGGTAGATCAACGGGTTCACTGCCATCGAGCCGATGTGGCTCATGATGATGGTGTAGCCATCCGCCGGCGCGCGCAGCACCTCTTGCATGGCGGGCACACCGCCGCCGCCGCCCTTGTTGTCAATGACAAATTGGGTACCGGTTTGTTTGGTCATCTCGACCGCCACGGCTCTGGCAACGATGCTGGAAGTTCCTCCAGGGGCAAAGGGCACGACCCAGCGGATTGGCTTGCTGGGCCAAGTGCCTTGGGCCGCACTGGGTAGTCCTTGCAATGCGAGACCCGCCGCGCCCATCCATTTCAAATAATCGCGGCGAGCAAGAGGGGGAGAAGTATTTGTGTCCATGCTCGATTTTAAGCTCCTGTTACCATTTCCATCGATAAGAAATAAACCGAGGAGATCAGAACATGCGCAGTTATATCGCAGTCGGCTTGCTGTTGTTCGGCAGTACCGCAACGCCTTGGCTGGGGTCGGCCTGGGCTCAAAGTTATCCAGCCAAGCCGATACGGATCTTGGTTGGGTTTACGCCGGGCGGTGGGCCTGACATCACGGCCCGCCTCATTGCCCAAAAACTTGGCGAAAACTGGAAGCAACCGGTGTTGGTTGAGAACCGGCCCGGTGCGGGCAGCAATATTGCGGCACAGGCCCTGGCCAACGCCGCTCCAGATGGCTATACCTTGCTGTCCGTCTCATCGGCCCACGCGGTGGCACCAGCTATTTACGCCAAGCTGCCTTTTGACAGTCAGAAAGATTTTTCTGGCATCAGCCTGACGGCTACCGGGCCAGCGCTGGTGATCGTGTCCCCCAGTTTGGGCATCAAGTCGATGGCCGAGCTGATTGCCTTGGCCAAGGCCCGGCCTGGACAGCTCAACTATGCCTCGGCCGGCGTTGGCAGCGGTTCGCACTTCGCCGTAGAACTGTTGAAAAACCAGGCTGGCATCGACCTGGTTCATATCCCGTTCAAGGGCATACCCGAGGCGCTGAGCGAAACCATGGCGGGTCGCACTCAGGTCTTCATCTCGCCTTTTGCCAGCGCAATCAACCTGGTCAAAGACGGCCGGGCCAAAGCGATTGCGGTGACCAGCAGCACGCGCATGGCCGAACTGCCCGATCTGGCGACCGTGTCCGAGTCTGGCGTTGCGGGTTATCAGTGGATTTTTTGGTATGGTCTGCTGGCACCGGCCAAGACGCCGCGCGCCGTGATCGATCAACTCAACGCAGAAGTTAGGAGCATCCTGAAGCAGCCTGAAGTGAAACAGCGCTTCGGTCCCTTGGGCATTGAGCCCAGCACCGGTACGCCAGAGGCTTTCGATCAGTTGATTGCCAGTGAGGTGGCCAATTTCACCCGCCTGGCCCAGGCTGCCAACATCAAAGTGGATTGACATCATGAAAACTACCGTCGGCGACATTGAACTGCACTACACCATTGAGGGCGCTGGTCCCTGGATCACCCTGTCTCATTCGCTGGGCTGTGACAGCTCGATGTGGGACGAGCAAGCTGCTTTGTTGAGTAAAAATTACACCGTGTTGCGTTTCGATACGCGCGGCCACGGCCAATCCAGTGCGCCCCCCGGACCCTATACGCTGGCGCAAATGGCCGATGACGTTCATGGGCTGTTTCAGTTTTTGGGAATCAAAAAAACCCACTGGCTCGGGATCTCCATGGGCGGCATGATTGGACAGACCTTTGCCCTGAAGTACCCGGGTGTTTTTTCCAGCATGGTGCTGCTTGACACCACCAGCCGCCGCCCGCCCAACGCCAGTGCCATATGGGGACAACGGATAGAGCTGGCCCAGTCCCAGGGGATGGGCGCGCTGGTCGAGAGCACGCTGGAGCGCTGGTTCACTGCGCCGTTTCGCGCTAGCCATCCGCAGGTCGTTGCCAAAGTGGCGCAAGGCATCCGCGACACGCCAGTGGCTGGATTTTGCGGCTGTTGTGAGGCGATCTCGGAAATCGATGTGCTTGATCGCTTGCCTGAGATCGATTGCCCGGCGCTGGTGATGGTGGGCGATCAGGACCATGGGACGCCACCCGAGATGGCACGGCTGATTCACCAGAACTTGCGCAATTCAAAATTCGTCATCATTCCCGATGCGGCCCACATTTCCAATATCGAACAGCCCGTGTTTTTCAACCGAGAATTGCTGGCGTTTTTGCACCAGCAGCATTGAATGACGACTATTATTTCTGATCAATTTTTTTAGGGGCCACCATGCGTAGAAACACCTTTATTCAAGCCATGGCCGCTATGGCCGCTGCGGCCACTTTGCCGCTGACAGCTCAGACGGCGAGCAACCTCAAAATGATGATCCCGGCCAACCCGGGCGGTGGTTGGGACAGCACGGGCCGCGCGTTGGGCGCTGCCTTGCAGGCGGCTGGCGTGGTCTCCGCCGTGAGTTACGAGAACAAGGGCGGCGCTGCGGGTGCGCTGGGTCTGGCCCAGTTTCTCAATGCCCAGAAAAACGATCCTAACGCCTTGATGGTGATGGGTGCGGTCATGTTGGGCGGCATCATCACAACCAAGTCGCCGGTCACCTTGACCCAGGCCACGCCGATTGCGCGCCTGACCAGTGAATACAACGTGTTTGTACTGCCCGAAAAATCACCTTTCACGTCCATGAAAGAGGTGATCGAGCAACTGAAAAAAGACCCTGGCAGTGTGAAGTGGGGTGGTGGTTCGCGCGGCTCTACCGAGCATATTGCGGCGGCCATGATTGCCAAGGCGGTCGGGTCCGACCCGGCCAAGATCAACTATGTTCCCTTCAGGGGCGGTGGTGAGGCCACAGCGGCCATTCTGGGTGGCAATGTGACGGTCGGCGGTAGCGGCTACAGCGAGTTTCAGCAGTACATCGAGTCCGGGAAAATGCGACCCATAGGCGTGACCTCAGCGCAGCGGCTCAAGGGCTTGAACATACCGACGCTCAGGGAGCAGGGCATCGATGTGGTGATCGGAAACTGGCGTGGCGTGTACGGAGCGCCCGGTATTTCTGCTGCGCAACGCCAGGCATTGACTGAGATGGTGATCAAGGCGACCAAGTCCAAGGCATGGTTGGAAGCGTTGGGTAAAAATATGTGGACCCCCGCGCTTATGACCGGAACCCAGTTTGACGATTTCGTTGACAATGAATTTGCCCTGTTGCGTGCCACCATGGTCAAAGCCGGCATGCTTTGATTGACTCGGCCGTGCTGAATTCGCCACCCTCGCGGCGCCCTCAAATCGCTATTGGTCTCGCTCTTGTGCTGCTCGCTGGCGGCATGGCTTATGGCGCTTTGTCGATTTCCTCAGTCGCAGGTTATGCCGGTGTTGGTCCCAATTTTCTGCCCTGGGTTGTTGCGACGACCTTGCTGGCGTGTGCCTTGCTGTTGTTGCGCGAAGCCCTGAGCGGTGGTTTCCGTCAAATGGAAGAACCGTCTGGCGCTCCACGAACCGACTGGAAAGGGTTTGCCTGGCTGTCGGTCGGGGTATTGCTCAACGCAGCTTTGATCACCCAGCTGGGCTTCATTCTCAGTTGCACCCTGTGTTTTACCCTGGCGCTGCGCGGACTGAGGATCTCTGAAGGCAAGTCTGCCGGTGGCTTGAGCCAAACCATCAAGGACGCCTGCATCGGCATCTTGATTGCAGCCCCGGTCTATTGGTTGTTCGGCAAGCTGCTCAAAATCAGCTTACCTGGGCTGACCGGAACTGG
>CAXNKH010000077.1:0-7046 GCA_964202765.1 Burkholderiales bacterium
GAAAGGCCCGACCCGAACCCGAAACACGGCTCGACCGGACTGCTCGCGTTCGCTGACTTTAGCTTCAACGCCCGCCAAAGACAGTTTGGCGCGCTGACTTTCAGCGTCTTCGGCGGTTCTAAATGCACCGACTTGGACAAAATAGTTGAAAGGCTCGACCCCGGCGCTGCGATCCCGCACCAAATCACCCAGCGGGTCGGCCGACACGGCAGGTTTGACCTCAAGCTTGGGCTCACTCTTGGCTTCCGGTTTGTCCACAGCAGAAACAGCTTCTTCTGGCTTGGCTGCGGGCTCAGCCGGCTTGACCGGATTTTTCCCATAGATCAGCGCATTAACGTCCCAGTCTTTGTTCTTCTGGGCCTCAGCGTCATCCTGGTCGGCGCTGCGGCTTTGCCCCTTATTGAGAAAGGGAATCGGCACCTTGGTGATATAGACCGCAATGGCCAAGGCCACGGCCAGGCCGACCAAGAGACCGACCACAAAACCGATGAAGGTTCCACCCTGTTGCTGTTTCATGACCGGCCTTTGCGTCCTGTTACTTTGTTGCCTTGTTGCCTTGTTGCTCACATTTTTTGTGGGGCGCTGACGCCCAGCACGGCCAAGCCATTGTGCAACACCTGAGCCACAGCCGCGACCAGGGCCAGTCGTGCCTGTTTGACGACAGAGTCATCGACCAAAATCCTTTCAGCATCGTAGTAGCTGTGGTAGCTGGCTGCGAGCTCACGCAAAGAGAAAGTAACGTCGTGCGGGGCGAAATCCAGCGCCGCGGCGCTCAGCATGTCGGGGTACTTGGCCAGCAGCAGCAGCAGGGCCTGTGCTCGGGGACTTTGTAACGGCGTGAGGTCGGCTTGGTTCAGACTGGCCAGAACGCCCGCGTCCTTTTCCTGCCAACTTGCAAGCACCGAACAAATGCGAGCATGAGCGTACTGCACGTAATAGACCGGATTGTCATTGTTTTTGGCCACCGCCAAATCAACGTCAAAGGTGTATTCGGTATCGGGCTTGCGGCTGAGCAGAAAGAAGCGCGCCGCGTCCTTGCTGGTCCATGCTATCAAATCACGCAGCGTGACATAGTTGCCGGCGCGCTTGGAGATTTTCACCTCCTCACCGCCTTTGACCACCCGCACCATGGTGTGCAGCACATAGTCGGGAAACCCCTGCGGGATGCCCACCCCCACGGCCTGCAGACCGGCGCGCACCCGAGCGATGGTACCGTGGTGGTCGGTGCCCTGGATGTTCACCACTTTCTCGAAACCCCGTTCCCATTTGCTGACGTGATAAGCCACATCGGGAACGAAATAGGTGTAACTGCCATCGCCCTTGCGCATGACCCTGTCCTTGTCGTCACCGTAATCGGTGGACTTGAGCCAGAGCGCACCGTCCTGCTCGTAGGTCTTGCCGGCATCGCGCAGTTTTTGCACGGTGGCATCCACCCTGCCGCTGGTGTAGAGGCTGGACTCGAGGTAGTAGTTGTCAAACGCTACGGCAAAGGCCTTGAGGTCCAGGTCTTGCTCATGGCGCAGGTAAGCCACGGCAAACAGACGAATATCGTCCAGCGCGTCGATCTGGCCCGAAGCGGTGAATTCACGGTCATCGGATTTGACCGTTTGCTTGGCCAAGAAATCGGCCGCGATGTCGGCAATGTAGTCGCCGTTGTAAAACCCTTTGCATGCGGGGTTCTCAGGGTCGATCGGCCAGCAATCGTCACCTGGCTTGAAACCTTTAGCGCGCAACTGGGTACTGCTGGCCAAGGTGCCGATCTGAACCCCGGCATCGTTGTAATAAAACTCGCGATAGACCTCCCAGCCCTGCGTCTGGTACAGATTGCAAATGGCATCACCCAGCGCTGCTTGGCGGCCATGACCCACATGCAAGGGGCCGGTCGGGTTGGCCGACACAAATTCGACCATCATGCGCTGGCCCAAGGTGGGGCGGTGGCCAAAGCGCTGGCCCTGGTCCAGAACTTCCCTGATGATTTGCTGTTTGGCTTGAGCCTTGAGCCGAATATTGATAAAACCCGGCCCAGCAATATCGACGGCCTCAACCCAGCGCTCAAATGGCGCTTGTTGCAACAAGGCCGAACGCAGGTTTTCGGCCACCTGTCGCGGCGGTAATTTCAGAGGTTTGGCCAATTGCATCGCCACCGTGGTGGCCAGATCGCCATGGGCTGCAACCTTGGGTGACTCAAATACAGCCTTGATCCCAGCCCCGCCTTGCAGGTTTTCCAGCGCCGCGCTCAGTGCTTGCAGCAATTCAATTTTTACAGACAACATGGTCTGATTTTACGAGTCCTTGATTGTTGGCGTGATGCGTGCCTGTTGAGCCGCCCTGAACCCACCCCGTCCATTTCCTGCGTGATGCCTGCTTTCAACGAGTCGCGCAAGGCCGTTTCATCGGCCAGTCAGCGCATTGATTTCTTGTTCGCTATAGCCCAAGTCAGCCAACAATTCTGCGTTGTGCTCGCCCAAGCGAGGCGGATTCAAGCGCACACCCAGCCGCTCACCGCCCAGGCTCAGGGGCAGCAACACGGTTTTAGTGGCACGGCCATCGGGCAAGGTGATCGGTGCCAGGCCGCCGGTGCGGTTCAGGTGCGGGTCGTTCAATAAGTCCTGGGGACGGGTGATCGGGGCGAAAGGTAAACCATTTTTTTCAAATAGCGCGCTCAGTTCGGCCGCACTGAAATTCGCTAAACGATCCCGCAACAAGGGCATCATCCAGTCGCGTGCACACACCCTGTCGTTGTTGCTGCCCAAGCGGGGATCGATCTTCAAATCAGAAAAGCCGAAAGTTTCGCAAAAAATAGCCCATTGCGTGTCACTGACCACGGCCAGAAAAATCTGCTCGCCACCCTTCACCATGAACACGTCATACACCGCCCAGGCGGCTATCCGACCCGGCATCGGGGCGGCGGGTTGGCCGGTGACGGCGAACTGCATCATGTGTTGCGCCACCAAAAACACATTGTTCTCGAACAGCGCAGTTTGCACTTCCTGGCCCAGACCGGTCTTCTCGCGCGCGCTCAGCGCAGCCATGACGCCGATGGCGCCGAACATGCCGCCCATAATGTCGTTGACGCTGCTGCCAGCACGCAGCGGATCACCAGGTCGTCCCGTCATATAGGCCAGCCCACCCATCATTTGCACGACCTCGTCGAGTGCGGTTCTGTGCTCGTAGGGGCCTGGCAAAAAACCCTTGTGGCTGACATAAATCAGTCGCGGGTTCAAGGCCTTGAGGCTCTCAAAATCAAGGCCGAGTTTTTTCATGGTGCCGGGCTTGAAGTTTTCGCTCACCACATCAGCACCGGCCAGCAAGCGCAACACCGCTTGCCGGCCTTGCGGGGTTTGCAAATCGAGCGTCAGGCTTTTCTTATTGCGGTTGAACAGGGCAAAAAATCCAGCGCCCGATCCGATCAGCTTGCGCGTGTTGTCGCCTTGCAGCGGCTCGACCTTGATCACTTCAGCGCCCAGATCAGCCAGCACCATGCCGCAAGTCGGGCCCATCACCATGTGGCTGAACTCGACGACACGGATGCCAGCGTAGGGCAGGATCCGGGCCTCAGACATGGGCCGTCTGCATGACAAAATCCTTGGGCAAGCCAGCCTCGGGCGTCATGCCGTACATCGGCTCGCCCGGCAGCCCCTGTTGCAACGCAGCTCGGGCCTGAAATAAGCACGGCAGATCGATTCCGGTGCGGACGCCCATGGCCTCAAACATGAACACCAGGTCTTCGGTCACCACGTTGCCCGACGCGCCGGGTGCGTAAGGGCACCCGCCGAGACCGCCGAGTGAGGCATCGAAAGTGCGTACCCCCACGTCAAAAGCGGCCAGGCAGTTGGCCAGCCCCAGTCCTCGGGTGTTGTGCATGTGAGCGGCTCCGGTTTTATCCCCAATTTCGGCCCGCACTCTTTGAAATAATCGCCTGACCTGCGCCGGATTGGCGTAACCGGTGGTGTCGGACAAGCCGGACTCGTCAGCGCCCGCAGCAATCACCTGAGCCGCCAGCCGCACCACCTCGTCTTCGGGCACTACGCCTTGCAAAGTGCAGCCAAACGCGGTGGCGATGCCAGCTTCAATTTTCACGCCGGGGGCGACTTCGTTACGTAAAGCCACGATGTTACGCACTTCGGCCAACATCTCCTCGCGCGTCTTGCGTACATTGGCCAAGGAATGCGCTTTGCTGGCCGACACCGGAATGGTGATCTTGTGCACGCCAGCAGCAAAAGCGACCTTGGCCCCGTGCAAATTCGGCACCAGGGCCATCACGGTGAGTCCGTTCAGTCTCAGACCATGTCGGACGATTTCCGCGGTATCGGCCAATTGCGGCAACAACATGGCCGGGACGAAGGAGCCGACCTCGATTTCGCGCAGCCCGGCAGCAAACAGCGCGTCAATCCAACGCTTTTTATTCTCGCTGTGCATGATGGACTTGACTGACTGCAGGCCATCCCTGGGGCCGACTTCGCTGATCAGGACATCGGGCGATCCACTGGGAACGGGAAACGTAGACATGAAACAACTTTCAATCATTCAACGCCTCGATTGTGTCAGGCTTGCACCCGTGCGTTACCCGCGGGTCATCGCTGCTCAGGCCTGAAATGTTTTTGCAGACCTTGCCAACACTGCGCATAGTCGGGCTGCAACTGCTTGGACTCCAGGGCCTGCACGGTGGGACGCAGCGGCCAGCGGGTCTCGACCATAAAGGCCATGGTGTCGCTGAGGATCTGTGGCTTTGAGGTGTCTGCCCGGCTGGCCTTCTCGAACGTCGCAGCGTCCGGGCCGTGCGCCGTCATGCAGTTGTGCAAGCTGGCGCCGCCGGGCACAAACCCTTCGGCCTTGGCATCGTATGCGCCATGAACCAGGCCCATGAACTCTGACGCCACATTGCGATGAAACCAGGGCGGCCGGAAAGTGTCCTGCATCACCAACGTGCGTGGTGGAAAAATCACAAAATCGATGTTGCCCACGCCGGCGGTGTCGCTGGCTGATTGAAGGACCAGAAAAATGGAGGGGTCGGGATGGTCGTAACTGATCGAACCAATGGCGTTGAAACGCCGAAGATCGTATTTGTAAGGCGCGTAATTCCCATGCCAAGCGACCACATCCAGCGGCGAATGATCTAAGGTTGCGGCCCAGAGCTGGCCGCCGAATTTGGCCACCAGCTGATGCGGTCCTTCCAGGTCCTCATAAGCGGCCACCGGCGTCAGAAAATCGCGTGAGTTGGCGAGCCCATTGGCACCAATCGGTCCGCGCTCGGGCAAACGCAAACCCGAACCAAAATTCTCACAGACATAGCCGCGCGCCTCGTGATCGGGTAACTCCAGCCGGAAACGGATGCCACGCGGGATAACAACGATCTCCTGCGGCTCGGCTGCTATCACGCCCAGCTCGGTCACAAACAAATGGCGACCGAGTTGTGGCACAAACAACATCTCAGCATCGGCGTTGTAAAACACCCGCTGGTTCATCGATCGATTGGCTGCGTACAAATAAATATGGGCGCCACTGTGCTGATGGGGATCGCCGTTGCCGGCTATGCAGAACAGTCCCGCCAGGAAATCTGTCGGTTGCTGGGGCAGGGGCAAGGGGTTCCAGCGCAGCGGATTCGGCGTGCTTGGTCCGTAGTCGGCAGCCATGGCGCCGCAGGCAAAGGGCTCGAACTGGCTGGCCATGGCCGAGGGTCGGATCCGGTACAACCAGGAGCGCCGGTTCTCGCCGCGCGGCGCGGTAAAGGCGGTCCCGCTCAACTGCTCGGCGTACAAGCCGTAAGGGCAGGACTGCGGCGAATTGCGACCTTGCGGCAAGGCACCGCTCAGTGCTTCACTGGCAAATTCGTTGCCGAACCCCGATTGATAATTCACCTGGCTCATGTTTGCAGTTCTCCGCGTCGAATTTGATCACGCTCCAGCGACTCGAGTAAATCGGTCATCGCTCCTTTGCAGGTTGAATTTTGTCACCAATCTAGTGGCCTGTCGGGCTTGGGGAGTCGATAGCGAAAATCGGCCCAAGCGAGGACAATTTTTGCCGCGTTTGCAGACCCATAGCCCCGCTATAGGTCAATAAGGCGGTGAAAAATGGACCGTTCATTCCCGATCCAAGCTACAGTCAGCGCATGAAAACTTCAGCTGCCAAACCGGCCCCGCCACAGGCCGTTCTATTTGATGCCTATGGCACCTTGTTCGATGTGTACAGCGTGGCTGAGATAGGCGAGCAGCTGTTCCCCGGCCGCGGTCAGGCCTTAAGCCAGCTCTGGCGCGACAAGCAAATTGAATACACCCGCCTGGTCACCACCAGCAGCCACGGCCAGCATTACCAGCCGTTCTGGGAGCTGACCCGTTGCGGCTTGCGCTATGCCTGCAAAAAACTGAAGCTGGGGCTGACACCGGAGCAGGAACAGAGGCTGATGGATCAGTACCGACAGCTGAGCGCTTTCCCGGAAAACCGGGAGGTACTCCAAGCCCTCAAGGACCATGGCATGGTTACCGGCATTCTGTCCAACGGCGACCCTGGCATGCTAGGCGCCGCAGTGGGCAGTGCGGGCCTGGGCGACTTGCTCGACCATGTGATCAGCGTCGACAGTATTCGCAAGTACAAGACTCACCCTGCGGCCTACGCCCTTGGCGAACAGGCCACCGGCCTGCCAGCGAGTCATATCGCTTTTGTCAGTTGCAACGCCTGGGATGCACTGGCCGCCACCTGGTATGGCTACCAGACGCTGTGGGTCAACCGCTATGACTTGCCATTTGAAGAACTCGGCACGCAACCGCAGCACACCGGAACCTCTTTGCGTGACGTGCTGAACCTGCTGAACTATTGACCGTCCCGGAATTCATGACACCGAGGAGCGTCGGTTCTGCCGCAGACTCACTGGCGTTCGAAAGTCCCATGCCCGAATACAGGCCTTTGCTTGCTTGCGAGATGGGTGTGGACAGCTACGCGGCTGTCCCCCGCCCTTTGGGCTCCTCCTTGATGCCGCTGCACCACCCACACCCATCGTCTCTTCTCCGTGACAGTCATGGCGATAGAACACACGCCACGTTGACAGGATC
>CAXNKH010000078.1:0-7021 GCA_964202765.1 Burkholderiales bacterium
CGTCTAAAGAATCGTCCAGGTAGGTGTCGAGGTTCAGCACATCAAAAGCAGCTTTGAGGCGTTTTTCATAGGCGGAACGCGCCGCAGCGGCCTTCTCGGTGGGCCACTCCATAAACCCGGCCCCCGCTTTCATGCCGGGTTGGCCTGCCGCAATGATGTCGCTCACGCATTTGGACAGCACGTGCGTGTTGGCAAGCGAGGGGTAAATTTCTTCCGCGGCGCGCGCCATGCTGTCCCAGCCTGAAATTTCTTTTTGCAACACCGGGCCCGCTGCCGCGTAGCGAAAGCCAAAGCTGTAGCGCACCGCAATGTCCACGTCTTCGGGCGTGGCAATGCCACGGTCGATCAGGTCCATCGCTTCGCGCATCAGGGCATGTTGGATGCGGTTGGCCAGAAAACCGGGAATGTCTTTGCGAACCAGCACCGGTTTTTTGCGGGCACGCCGATACAACTCACACACGGCTTCACCTAACACCGGGTCGGAGTCTTCACCCAGGGCCACTTCGACCAAAGGCACCAGGTGTGCAGGCATGAAGTAATGCGCGTTGAACATGCGCTGGCGCGTGGCCAAGCCTTGCGCAATGCGGCTGATGGGAAAGCCAGAACTGTTGCTTCCGATGGGGATGTTCGCAGGCACACGCATATCCAGTTCTGCGAACAGTTGGCGCTTGAGGTCGAAATCTTCAGCAACGGTTTCAATGACCCAGCTCACATCGGCCCAGTCGTTCCAGCCATCTATCGTGCCCACGCGGGTGGCGACGGGTTTGTGTGGTGTGCCATCGGCTAAGCCAAGTGCCAACTGGTGCGCGGCAGATAGCGCAGCCTGGGCTTTATCGACGCTGCGACCCAGAATAACAAGGTCCATTTCGGCATCCAGAAACCCGGCACCAATGCCGACGGCCATGGTGCCGGTTCCGATGACGACTATTTTCCCCATATTCAACGGCCCTTTTTTCGAAAACTTTGATGCCTGTGCATTCGTCTTGAATTTGAATTCAATTTCCAGCGACTGTCATTCTAGGGTCAGTTCCCTATTTAACCTCGTGTAAAGTAATCGGCCGTGATTCGAATATTTATTCGAACAAGTTTCCCCTGCTATTTTTGAACCAACTCAAGGAGTGTCTTGCTCATGTGGAACCCTTTCCAAAAACTCGAACTCATCAAGGCGGAGCCGTTCAAGTCCATGCCCGCCAAGTTCCGAAAAAAGGCGCGCAGTGACTGGTCTGATCCGAACCGCCAGGGGGCCGAGGTGGAGTGCTTCCTGGAAGGTCCGTCGTTTGACCGCGAAGGCAACTTGTGGTTTGTCGATATTCCGTTTGGCCGCATATTTCGCATCACGCCTAAGGGGGATTGGGAGCTGGTGACACAGTACGACGGTTGGCCCAATGGCTTGAAGTTTCACCAAGACGGACGCGCCTTTATCACCTGTTACAAGCAGGGCCTGCTGACGCTCGACACCAAAACCGGCAAGATCGAAACGGTGCTGGGCTCAATGTACAGTGAAGGCTTCAAGGGCCTGAACGATCTGCACTTCGCCTCCAATGGCGACCTGTATTTCACCGACCAGGGGCAGACCGGGATTGCCGACCCGACTGGGCGTGTGTTTCGCTTGCGTGCCAATGGTCAACTGGACCGCTTGGCGCTTAATGTGCCCAGCCCTAACGGGATCACGCTCAATACGCAAGAGAAGCATTGTTTTGTGGCGGCCACACGCTCACAGCAAATCTGGCGCTTGCCGTTGATGGCAGACGGCTCGGTGTCCAAAACTGGCGTGGCCATTCAACTCTCCGGCGGTGCAGCGGGGCCGGACGGCATCGAGATGGACTCGGAAAACGGCTTGCTGGTCTGCCACCTGGGCGTGGGCATATGGCGCTTTGACAGCAATATGTTGGCGACGCACCTGGTGTACTCAGAGAACCCACACCACCATCACTTGGCCAATTTGTGCTTCGGGGGCGAAGATGGCAAGACGATCTACATCACCGAGTCCCTGTCCGGCGACATCCTGACCGCACGCATGCCGGTGGCTGGTAAAAAGATGTATGGTCTCTCCTGAGGGGGCGCAAGCGTCCGTGTAGGACGTTCTGCGCAACGGCACTCGATTCTTAACTAGGCACCGCCATGAAAACTTTCAAACCATTGTCCCTGGTACTTTCAGCCACCTTGTTGTTTGCTGCTGCAATCAGCCCCAGCGTGGCGGCCGCTTACCCAGACAAGCCCGTCAAGATGTTGATTGGCTATGGCCCCGGCAGCTCGACCGATCTGGTCGGGCGCATCATCGCGCAAGGACTGGCCGAGCTGTGGAAGCAGCCCGTGGTGGTGGACAATCGGCCCGGCGCGGCGGGCAATATTGCGGCCGATTCGGTGTCGAAAAGTCCGGCGGATGGCTACACCCTTTTGTTCGCACAAAACGGCCTGGCCATTAGCGTGGCGGCCAGGACCAACCTGCCTTTCGATGGGCAAAAAGACCTGTTGGCCGTGGCGGGCGTGGCGGCGACACCGCACATCTTGGTGGTCAACCCCAACTCACCCGTCAAATCGGTGGCGGAATTGATCGCTCTGGCCAAGGCGCAGCCGAACAAACTCAATTTTGGCTCCTCCGGTATCGGCAACTCGGATCACATGGCGGGTGAGTTGTTCAAGGTACTGGTCGGGATTGAAGCGCTGCACATTCCCTACAAAAGCGGCGCACTCGTGGCCACCGATGTGTTGAGTGGCCAGCTGGATTTTTACTTTGCCGGTATGCCGGTGGGCCTGCCGCTCTACAAGGGCGGGCGTTTGCGCGCTTTGGCTGTCACCAGTGCAACGCGTTACGCGGGTGCCGCAGAACTACCAACCATGAAAGAAGCGGGGATCCCAGACTACGAAATGACGCTATGGCAGGGCGTGTTTCTGCCCTCTGGCATCAACAAAGAAGTCGCTGATTTCATAGGTGCCAGCGTCCTCAAATTATTGGATGACCCGGTCATGCGCGAGCGCCTGACCAAGGCGGGTACGCACATCACCCCCATGAACCGTAGCCGCTTTACCGAGCTGTATCTGGGCGATATCGCCCGCTGGAAGATCATCATTCCTGCGGCCAAGATCAAGATGGAGTGACGCCCAATGGGTACATGGCCTGAGAACATGAAATCGGAACGACACAGGTATTTTTGGCGTGTTGCACTTTTGACGCCCGTGCTGCTGGCGGGCCTGTCGCTGGCTTTTGCGCAAAGCACAAGCGCAGACAAAGACAAATGGCCGATCAGCCCGATCCGCATGATCATTCCGTTCACGGCAGGCGGTCCGATTGACGTGGTGGGCCGACAGCTCGGGCAAAAAATGGCGGAAGCGCTCAAAACCCCCATTGTTTACGACAACCGGGCCGGCGCTAACGGCATCATCGGCATTGACGCCGTGGCCAAGGCCCAGCCTGATGGGTACACGATACTGATCATGACGGGTTCGTTCGCGGCCAATAGCGTGCTCTATAAAAAGCTGCCGCATGACCCGCTCAAGGACTTTGCCCCGATTACGCAGATTTATCGGACGTACGGCAATGTCTTGGTGGTCAACCCCGATGTACCGGTCAAATCGCTGAAAGATCTGATCGCGCTGGCGCAACAGAAGCCCGACAAAATGAGTTTCAGCTCGGCCGGTTATGGCAACCTGAATCATTTGAACGGCGAGCTTTTCAATTCGCTGGCGCAAACCAAAATCCTCCATGTGCCTTACAAGGGTGCGGGCCCGGCCTTCAATGAAGTGGTGGCCAAGCAGATCGACATGACATTTGCATCGACCGCCGGTTCGGCCGCGGGCATTAAGGATGGACGAGTCCGGGCCTTGGCCATTAGCGGGACTCAGCGGGCGCCGATTCTGCCTGACGTTCCAACTTACGCAGAGCAGGGGCTCAAAGGCATGGAGCAAGTCTATGGCTGGGGCGGCTTGTGGTTTCCGGCTGGGACGTCGCAAGAAAAGATCGATCGTATTCAACAGGTGGTTCAGCAGGCCATGCAGCAACCCGAGCTGAAGGCGGCGTTCGATCGGCTGGGCTTGATCACGGTGGGCTCAAACCCCGCTGACTTCTCAAAATTCGTCATCGACGACATAGGATTTCAGGCTAAGCTGTTCAAAATGGCCAACATCGAGCCGCAGTGAAACCAAAGCAAAAACTCACTTTTCCACAGCACAACGCCCATGCCCAAGCTGATCACACGCCTGCCTGATAGTTTTCGATGGCCGGGCGACAAACGCGTCGCCGTGATTTTTAACATTGCCTATGAAGCTTGGTCTGACGGGCAGGCGCCGGGAATTGGTCCCATGGGCAACGTGCTGAAGCCTGGATTTTTTGACACCAATGCCCATTCGTGGGCCAGTTTCGGCTTGGTTCGCGGTATTCATCGGCTCTTGAACATCGCGGAGAAACATCAAATCAAGACCAGCATCATGGTCAACGGGGTGATTTGCGAGCGCGACCCGCAAACCGTGCGACGCCTGGCTGATCTGGGTCATGAAATCATCAGCCATTCATGGGGCATGGATGTGATCCCCGTCTATTTGGACGAAGCCGCCGAGCGCGCCAATTTGCTGCGCAATCATGCGCTGCTGGAATGCACGGCTGGTGTGATGCCAAAGGGCTGGATCAGCCCGCGCGGTACCGGTAGCCAGATCACACCTCGTCTGCTGGCTGAAGCGGGCTACACGCATTACGGCGATGTCAATGATGACGACCGGCCCTATGTGATGGAGTTCGATGGTCAGCGCATTGTGGCTATTCCGCTGATCATGGACGTCAATGATTTGCCGATCTGCATTCGTTATGGCCACGGACCTCGCCACATGCTCGAGGCGTTCGAAAATACCTTTGCCGCCATGCGCGATCATGAAAACGTGCCGCTCATGCTCGACGTCACGGCGCACACCCATGTGCTGGGTCGACCTTCGGGCGCCTGGGTCTATGATGAGATCATGGGCTTGGTCAAGAATGCGCCGGATGTGTGGATCTGCACCCGCGCGGAAATGGCCCAGTACGTGTTGGACAACACACTGGCTTAATAATCAGCTAGGGACAGAGCTAAAGGTCTGTCCCACAAGGTTTCATAAAGGCGACATGAATCTCATGAAAAAACTCATTGCCCTGCTCATTCTTGCGTTCAGCTTTGGCGCCTGCCATGCAGCCCCGGGTGATTACCCGGTTAAGCCGATCAAGATGATCATTTCATTCCCGCCGGGTGGACCGACTGACAGTACCATACGGATCATGGCAGAAAAGCTTGGCGAACTGATGAAGCAGCCGGTCTTCATTGAAAACAAAGCTGGAGCCGGCGGCAATGTGGGAACGCAGCTGGCGGCGCGCGCAGAACCCGATGGTTACACCTTTCTGGCAACCTCGTCAGCCTTTGCGGTCAACCCCAGCATGTACGCTGGCAAAGCGGGCTACGACCCGATCAAGGACTTTATTCCGGTGGTTGTCGTGACAACGCAGCCCAATGTCATCTCGGTCAATGAGAAGGTTCCGGTGAAGAACTTTGCTGAACTGAAAGCACTGGCGATCAATGGAAAGCTTGCGTTTGCATCGCCAGGAAGTGGTACCACGCCGCACCTAACTTGTGAAAATATTTTTCGTGTGAATTGGAAATCAGACATCGTTCACATCCCTTACAAAGGCGCGGGTCCTGCATCACTCGCCGTGGTGGCCGGCGAGACGCCAGTGGCTTGCACGGCTGCCTTTGGCGTGTTTCAGTTTCACAAGCAGGGGCGGGTCAAGATTCTGGGTATCTCCAGTGACAAGCGACTCCCCAGCCTGCCGGACGTTCCCACCTTCGCTGAAATGGGTTACCCCGACATCAATGACTACACCTGGACAACCATTTTTGCTCCGGCGGGAACGCCAACTGCAGTCGTTGACAAAATGAACCAAGCGGTTAATCAGATTTTGGCAATGCCCGAGTTCAAGGAAAAATTTGACAAGGGTGGCCTGATGACGGTGGGCGGTTCCCTGCAGGAAACGTCAGACTACATTGCGGCTGAAGTCAAGCGCTGGAGCCAAGTTGTCAAAATGACCGGCGCCAAAGCCGAGTAAGTTGGAATCGATTTAAATCCTAAGTCGCACCAGGCGAGGAAAGGGGCCAAGGCTTGTTTAAGCCTGGTTTTTCCATTGGATCAATTTTGAAAATAACGGCCATCAGGGAAATCGCCATCCCGCTTCGCTCAAGCCTGCGTAATTCAGCCTTTGACTTCAGCGAAATGACGACCTCCGTCGTCGCCGTCGTCACGGATGTCATCACAGGGGGCAAACCCGTCGTGGGTTACGCCTTCAATTCCACTGGGCGTTACGCCTGTGGTGCGCAGATGCGGGACCGTCTCATACCGCGCATTATGAAGGCCGCACCCGAATCTTTGCTTGATGACGGAGGAGCCAACTTTGCGCCTGAGAAGTTTCTCGCCTGCATGATGCAACGCGAAAAACCGGGCGGCCATACCGAGCGCTCTGTCGCCG
The DNA here is from genome assembly GCA_964202765.1 of Burkholderiales bacterium. Classification (GTDB taxonomy): domain Bacteria; phylum Pseudomonadota; class Gammaproteobacteria; order Burkholderiales; family Burkholderiaceae_C; genus CAXNKH01. Next base: position 6,479 of record CAXNKH010000078.1, read on the forward strand.
TTGGCACCATCGAAATGGCAGTATGGGATGCTGTTGCCAAGATCGAGGACAAGCCCTTGCACGCTGTGTTGGCTGAGAGGTTCAACCAAGGACGGCTGGACAAGAAGGTGTCTTGTTATGTTGGCGGGGGTTGGTATGCGCCCGGTAAAGGCATTGCCCAGCTAGAAGATGAAATTCGCGCACGTCTGGCTGAGGGTTACACGACCATGAAAATTAAGGTCGGTGGTGCCAGCCTGTCGAATGACCTGGCCCGGCTGGACGTGGCGTTGCGTTTGGTTGGTGGGGGGCAGTATTTGGCGGTCGATGCCAATGCCACTTTCGACAGGGGCCGGGCTATCAGCTATGCGGCTGCACTGGCACCCTATGGCTTGCGTTGGCTCGAAGAGCCGACCGACCCACTTGACTTTGCCTTGCTGGCGGAATTGGCGGAGACGTATGCGCCACCCTTGGCGACGGGTGAAAATCTTTTTTCAACGCAGGACATTGCGAATCTTGTGCGCTTCGGACAGTTGCGGCCGGATCGAGACATATTGCAAATGGACA
>CAXNKH010000079.1:0-7012 GCA_964202765.1 Burkholderiales bacterium
GACGTGGTGGCCTTAAGCCAGCGCCTGGCCCCCTTGGATCTGCATTTGCAAATCCATTTTTCTAGCGATCTGATTCATGAGCTGGCCCCAGTGCTCAAACAGTCGGCTGTCCCGGTGGTCATCGACCATATCGGTCGGGTTGATGCGGCCTTGGGCGAAAACCACGCCGATTTCCGTGCTTTGTGCGAATTACTCAAAGACCCGCGCTTTCATGTGAAAGTCAGTGGCGTGGATCGGGTGTCCAAAGCCTGGCCCTACGCCGATGGCGTGGCATTGGCACGTCGGCTGCTGCAAGAGTTCCCGGATCGTTGCTTTTGGGGCACCGATTGGCCGCACCCGAACCATCACCATGTGCCTGACGATGCTGCGCTGGCCGATCTGATCGCTCTGATTGCGCCCAAGCCTGAGTTGTTGCTGGCTTTGATGGTGAACAATCCTGAAAGTTTTTATAAATTTAATACTTGGCGGGACAGACCTTCAGCTCTGTCCCCAACGGGCCCAACAACGTTGCACCATGGGTGAACGCTTATTGGGAAAAGTGGTCTTGGTGACGGGTGCCGGTTCGGTCGGCCCGGGCTGGGGCAACGGACGAGCCATTGCCGTGCGTTTCGCTCAGGAAGGTGCCAAGATTTTTGCAGTCGATCGCGACATGGATCGAATGGATGAAACCGTCAGCCTGGTCCAGCAATCCGGTGGAGAAATCACCACTGCCATTTGCGATGTCACCCAGTCCGAGCAGATTGCCCGCGTGGTGGCCGAATGTCAGGCGCGCTTTGGCCGCATCGACGTGCTGGTCAACAACGTCGGGGGGTCAGCTGCAGGCGGCCCGGCCCAGATGAGCGAGGAAGTTTGGGACGCCCAGCTTGACCACAACCTCAAAAGTGTGTTTCTGATGTGCAAACATGTGTTGCCGGTGATGGAGGTCCAAGGTCAAGGTGCCATCGTGAACATTGCCTCGACCTCGGGCCTGCGTTGGACCGGTTCACCGCAAGTCGCTTATGCCGCGACCAAAGCCGGCGTGATTCAATTGTCACGCGTGGTCGCGGTGCAATACGCTAAAGCCGGTATCCGCGTCAACACCGTGGTCCCCGGCCAGCTCTACACACCCATGGTCGATGTCCGGCTGGCCAAACAACGCACCGGCGGTGATGTGACCGAGTTGCTCAAGCAACGTCAGTCACGCATTCCATTGCCGTTCATGGGCGATGGGCGCGACACCGCCAATGCCGCCCTGTTTCTGGCCTCAGACGAAGCCCGCTTCATCACCGCCACCGAAATCGTGGTCGATGGCGGCATGTCGGCCCGATGTGATTAAGCTGTTGGGGACAGAGCCAAAGGTCTGTCCCACAAAGTTTCATAATGTCATGATGAGAACCACCACCGACTGCCTACTGATCCAGGCGATCTGCACGCGCGATCTGGCCCAGAAAATCACCCATTCGGACGCCTGGCTGAGCCTGCCGGCACAAACACCAGAACTCCATGCCTTGCATGCCAGGGGGGTCTGGTCAGATGCGCAACAAGCCCTCTATCTCTACCTTGAGCTGGTGGCAGCAAGCCAGGTTCACACCGAGACCGTTCGTTCACTCGAAACCAGTCTGACACTGCGCTTTGCGCAAGCCAAGGACATCCAGGTTTCACGCCTGAGCAAAGTATTTGACCGCGCAGGGGCCTCAAGCCGTGCCCAGCCGGGATGTCACTATGTGGTGGAGACCGACCCCGAGGACGGTTGGATGGAAGAAATTGGTCGCTGGTATGACGAGGAGCATATGCCGGGCTTGGCCAGCGTGTCAGGCAGCGTGCGGGCCTCGCGCTATCTCAACCATGACCATGGCCCAGCCTCCTACGCCTGCTACGACTTGGTGAGTCCCGACGTCCTGGGCTGCGCAGACTGGCTGGCCGTACGTCATACCGACTGGAGCAGCCGGGCTCGGCCCCACTTCAGCAACACCAAGCGCACCATGTTTGAATTGCTTGCCTGAGGTGTCGTCGATTTTCCGCCAGCCCTACTGGTTTCAGACTTTCAGGCGCGGGATCAGACGCAGTGCGTTGTCACGACCAATCGCCTTCAGATCGGCGGCGGAAAAACCATAATCGATCAAACCCTTGATATTGTCCTCGCCAGTCCGATAGGGGTAGTCCGAGCCGAACAGCACCTGCGAAGAATTGACCAATTTAAGCAAGGAGCTCAAGGCCATCGGGTTGGCTGACCAAGCCGTGTCGTAATAGAAGCGCTGCAGTTCATGCATCACACCATTGGGAACTTTGGCAGCCAAGGCCTTGTTGATCACCGGCATTTTTTGCAAGCGCTCGGTCAGGAAAGGCAGGGTTCCACCGGCGTGAGAAAAGATGAATTTGACATCCGGGCAGCGCGCTGCAGTACCCGAAAAAACGATGTCGACGATGGTGCGGGTGGTGTCGGTGCCAAACTCAACCACCGTGGCGGGCACATTGGGCAATAGATTTTCACAACAGTTGGCCGCCGTGGGGTGGGTATAGAGAATCGCTTTGCGGCGATTGAGTTCGTCCATCACCGGTGCAAACGAGGGATGGCCCAGCCACTTGTCTGCATAGCTGGTGAGCAGGCCGATACCGTCGGCTTTTAGCACATCGAGCGCGTACGCCATTTCGCGCAAAGCGCTGTCCGTATCCTGCATGGGAAGCATGGCAAACGAACCAAAACGCCCTGGGTGCAAACGCGCCATGGACGCGACCCACTCATTGCTTTCTCGCGCCACCTTGCGTGCCTGGTCGGTTTTGAAAACACTGACTTGGGGCGTGGTCACCGACAAGATAGAGGTGGCAACCCCGGCTTTGTCCATGTCATCCATGGTGTTGGCCAGTGACCAGCCCGAGACCAAAGGCGGTGCCATTTTCAGCGCCTGCAGTTCCTTGACATAGGCCGGCGAGAACAAATGGTGATGGGTATCGATCCGGTCACGCATGGCTTGCGTATGCCCCAGGGGCGCACAAGCGTTCAGCAAGGCCGAGCCACCCAAGGCCGCCAGTCCGGTCAAAAATCCCCGACGCGGCAGCCCACAACCACAACTCGCCTGCAGGCGCTGGGGCTGGGATTCGTTGTTCGATGGAAAAGTCATTCTGTCTCCTGGTGCTGGGTGATAGGCGATGGGTGATGGGCTGCTCCAACGACCTGTGAGTGAGCGCACAACATAACCCAAAAACCAACAAAAAACCATTGCGACAGACCCTGCCTCGCCCCCTCCACACTTTCCCGACTTTCAGGGTAGCGGTGTCAGCTTGGCCACTGACAGGGCCAGCCATTTCACCCCATGGCGTGTGAAGCTGACCTGGGCCCGGGCCTCGTCGCCGCTGCCCTCGAGGGTCAAGACCTTGCCCTCTCCAAACTTGGTGTGAAACACCCTCATTCCCGAGCGCAGACCATGACCTGACTGGGTCTTCTGGAGCGGAACCGGCGGACTGGAAAAAGTGGGGGACGCTGCTTCGCCCCAGGCCTTCTTCGGAGTAAAGCCCGAACCAAAGCCAGCTTGCTTCGGTGTGATCCACTTCAAAGCGGTCTCGGGCAACTCGTCAAAAAATCGGCTTTTCAGGTTGTAGCGGGTTTGGCCATGCAACATGCGGGTCTGCGAATGACTCAGGTACAGGCGATTGCGGGCGCGCGTGATCGCCACATACATCAAGCGTCGTTCCTCCTCCAGCCCATCATGGTCGCTCATGGCGTTCTCATGCGGGAACAGGCCCTCCTCCATGCCACCAATGAACACGCAATCAAACTCCAAGCCCTTGGACGCATGAACCGTCATCAACTGAATAGCGTCCTGTCCGGCCTGTGCCTGGTTGTCGCCAGACTCCAAAGCGGCGTGGGTCAAAAAGGCCGCCAGCGGGCTCAAGGTTTCGCCAGTTTCCAGATCCGGCGCCGTGCTCAGCTCATCGATCAATTCATCAATCGGCAAAGCCACGGCATCTCGACCAAAACCTTCTTGCGTTACAAAACTTTCAGCGGCATTGACCAGTTCTTCAATGTTTTCTATGCGATCTGCGCCTTCGCGGTCAGCCTTGTAATGCGCGACCAGGCCACTGAGCTCAATCACGCAATCAATGATTTCGCGCAAGGTCAGGCCCTGAGTCTGTTCGCGCAGTACATCGATTTTTGCGACAAAAGCCCCCAGATTCGCACCGGCTTTTCCGCTCAGGCTGCTGACCGCATCATGGAGCGAGCAACCGGCAGCGCGCGCGACATCCTGCAAGGACTCGAGGCTGCGGGCGCCAATTCCGCGCGGCGGGAAATTAACGATGCGCAAAAAACTGGTGTCGTCGTTCGGGTTCTCCAGCAGACGCAGATAGGCCAGCGCATGCTTAATCTCGGCGCGCTCGAAAAAACGCAGTCCCCCATAGACCCGATACGGCATACCGGCATTGAACAGCGCGGTCTCGATCACCCGGCTTTGGGCATTGGAGCGGTACAGCACAGCGATTTCTTTGCGCTGCACGTCCTCACGCACCAGTTGTCGCATCTCATCGATCATCCATTGCGCTTCGGCAAAATCACTGGTGGATTCAACCACCCGCACCGGCTCGCCAGGCCCCTGGGACGTGCGCAAGTTTTTCCCAAGTCGTTTGCTGTTGTGACTGATCAACTCATTGGCGGCATCCAAGATGTTGCTGTACGAGCGATAGTTCTGTTCGAGCTTGATCTGGTGTTTAACTTGAAATTCCCGAACAAAGTCGGCCATATTGCCAACTCGCGCGCCGCGAAAAGCATAAATGCTCTGGTCATCGTCCCCCACCGCCAACACCGCACTGGTGCCCTGTGCGCTATTTGCATCGGCCTGGCCCGAGAGCAGCTTGATCCAGGCGTACTGCAGCTTGTTGGTGTCCTGGAACTCGTCGATCAAGATATGGCGAAAACGCCGCTGGTAATGGACCCGAATCGGATCGTTGTCGCGCAACAGTTCGTAGCTTCGCAGCATCAGTTCACCGAAATCGACCACGCCTTCGCGCTGGCATTGTTCCTCGTAGAGCTGGTAAATCTCAACTTTTTTCCGGCTTTCCTCGTCGCGCACTTCGACCGCGTTGGGACGCAGACCGTCTTCCTTGCAGCCGGCGATGAACCACTGCAGCTGCTTGGGAACAAAGCGTTCGGTATCGATCTGGAACTGTTTGCACAGGCGCTTGATGGCACTGAGCTGGTCCTGGGTGTCCAGAATCTGGAAGCTCTGCGGCAGATTGGCGGTTTTGAAATGGGACCGCAACATCCGGTTGCACAGGCCATGGAAGGTGCCTATCCACATCCCGCGCACGTTGACCGGCAACTGGGCCGAGAGTCGGGTCATCATCTCCTTGGCGGCCTTGTTGGTGAAGGTCACTGCCAGCACGCCCGCCGGGGAAATTTGGCCACTCTGCAACAACCAGGCAATCCGAGTGATCAGAACCCGGGTCTTGCCGGAACCCGCTCCGGCCAAAATTAAGGCCGACTCATTGGGCAAGGTGACAGCGGCGAGCTGTTCTGGATTGAGGTGCTGCAGCAGCGGGCTTTTCTGGGAAACATCTAAAAACATGGATGGATTGTAGAAAGCTCAGCCGGCCGCTTCGAAACCCGTAGAATCAATCACCGGGCCCAAGGCTTGCTACGCGCAAGTGAGACCCGGTTTTTTTTGCCCCGCTCCTTTGGAAGGCTGACACAATGGACATCTTCGACTACGAAAATATTCTGCTGCTGCCACGCAAGTGTCGCGTGGAGAGTCGCGCCGAATGCGATGCCAGCATCGAACTCGGTGGACGACGCTTTCGCATCCCAGTGGTACCCGCCAATATGAAAACAGTGATCGACGAATCGATCTGCCTGTGGCTGGCGCAAAACGGTTACTTCTACGTCATGCACCGGTTCGAGCTCGACACCCTGGCCTTCGTCAAGCGCATGCTCGGCCACGGCGTGTATGTTTCCATCTCGCTGGGGGTCAAGCCTGCCGATTACGAAACAGTGAACCAGTTGGTGGCCCAGGGACTGAACCCCGACTACGTCACTATCGACGTGGCCCACGGCCATGCTGACAGCGTGAAGAGCATGATCGCCTGCCTGAAAACAAAACTGCCCCAGGCCTTTGTCATCGCTGGCAATGTGGGGACGCCAGAGGCGGTAATTGACCTGGAGAACTGGGGCGCCGATGCGACCAAAGTCGGCATCGGTCCCGGCAAAGTCTGTATCACACGGCTCAAAACTGGTTTTGGCACCGGCGGCTGGCAGCTCAGCGCGCTCAAGTGGTGTGCCCGGGTAGCGACCAAACCCATCATCGCCGACGGGGGCATCCGTGAGCACGGCGACATCGCCAAGTCGATCCGATTTGGCGCAACTTTTGTGATGATCGGCTCTCTGCTGGCGGGGCACGAGGAAAGCCCGGGCCAGACGGTCGAAGTCGACGGCAAACTCTACAAGGAATACTACGGCTCAGCCAGTGACTTCAACAAGGGCGAGTACAAGCATGTCGAAGGCAAACGGATTTTGGAGCCGATCAAAGGCCTGCTGGCCAACACCCTGACGGAGATGGAACAGGACGTGCAAAGTTCAATCAGCTACGCCGGCGGCAGGAAACTGCTGGACATTCGAAAAGTGAATTACGTCACCTTGGGTGGCGACAACGCCGGTGAACATCTGCTGATGTAGGCCCGTTATTGCTCCGGCCCTGTGAATATGAACCGTTCAAGCTGAGCTTGTCGAAGGGCTTCGACAAGCTCAGCTTGAACGGAAATTTAGATTTCATCGGACCGGATCAATAGCCGCTCGGGCTTGCAGCGCTTGAATCCTACTGGCGACTAACCCACAGCGCGCCGTATCGAAGCCAGTGAACTCAATTGAAGCCGTGGGCCTGACTTCATGAATTGACCCGGCAATTCACGCCCCATGATGGCTTGCACCTGGCGTGCTACCGCTGCCAGCGCCTCGACATCAATACCCGTTTCATAGCCGCATTCATGCAGCAAATAAACCAAGTCTTCGGTGCAGATGTTGCCACTGGCGCCAGGTGCAAAAGGACAG
>CAXNKH010000080.1:0-7002 GCA_964202765.1 Burkholderiales bacterium
ACCGATTCGGCACCGGTACTCGAAGCCGAACTGGCAATGCGCAGCGGACAGGGTTGGCGCGGCAAACACACACTGCTGCTCAATCGTGAAGCTGGCTCGATGTTTTTCTTGGGTGAGATTTATGTGGACCTGGCGCTGCCTGTCAGCGAGCCGGTGAGCGAGCATTGCGCCAGCTGCCAAGCTTGCATCACGGTCTGCCCGACCCAGGCCATCGTGGCCCCGTACCAACTCGATGCCCGACGCTGCATTTCCTACCTCACGATTGAGCATGCCGGTGCTATCCCGCTGGAATTGCGTCCCTTGATGGGCAACCGTATTTACGGCTGTGACGATTGCCAGCTGATCTGTCCCTGGAACAAGTTTGCCCAGCGCAGTGCGTTACCCGATTTTGATGAGCGGCAGGGACTGACCGGACAGCAACTGGTGGCTCTGTTCGGCTGGACTGAAGCCGAGTTTTTGCATCACACCGAAGGCAGTGCGATCCGGCGCATCGGCCATGAGCGTTGGTTGCGCAACGTTGCTGTGGCTTTGGGCAATGCCTTGCGCAGCGCCAGTTCTCCAGCCCAGCGTGAACTAATTGAGCGGGCCTTGCGCGCGCGAACCAGTCACCCCAGCGCGCTGTTGCGAGAGCATGTGGCCTGGGCCCTGGCCTGAGCTGGCCAAAGTACTTTTAGGCGAAGGTTTGTACTGGAGCCGTCCATACCAATCATCTCAGCGAGCAAAGATCTGAATCCGGACTCTGACACTCGAACGCCAGCGTGTCTCAGGCAGAACCAACGCCCCTAGCTGTCGTGAATTTCGGATTGGCCAATAGGTTCAGCTCAACCCGGCTCGCTAGCCTCTGGGATGATGCTGCGCATGCAAAGCCTTGAGCCGTTCCCGTGCCACATGGGTGTAGATGGTGGTGGTGGAAATATCGGCGTGACCCAACAACATTTGCACAGCACGTAAATCGGCGCCATGGTTGAGCAGATGGGTAGCAAAAGCGTGGCGCAGCGTGTGCGGTGACAAAGGGGTATGAATGCCGGCAGAGCGGGCGTGTTTTTTGACGATCATCCAAAACATGACCCGACTCATCGAACTGCCTGCATGGGTGCCGCGGCTGCTGACAAAAAAGGCATCGGTTTGCTTGCCAGAGAGCAGTTCCCCCCGCGCTTGATCAAGGTAATTGCGCAGCCAGAGCGCGGCGAGTTCGCCAAACGGAACCAGACGCTCCTTGTTGCCCTTGCCAAAAACCCGCAGCACATTTTCGGTCAGACTGACATTGAAGGTCTTCAGGCGCACCAGTTCGCTGACACGCAGGCCACTGGCGTACATCAGCTCTAACATGCTGCGCTCACGAATACCAAGCGCCGTGGCCACATCAGGCGCTGCCAACAAAGCTTCGACCTGGGCTTCGCTCAGAGTCTTGGGCGTACGCAGCCCCTGTTTGGCCGCTTGCAGCTTTAGTGTTGGATCGACTGAGATCAGGTGCTCGCGCAAAGCCCAGCGGAAATAGCGCTTGAACACGCTCAGGCGCCGGTTCGCGGTGGTCGCCTTGCTGCTGCTGTGCCGGTCAGAAAAATAAGCATTGAGATCGACTTCGGTCGAGATCGACAAGGGAGTGCCCCGTTGCAGCAGCCAAGCTGCGTAAAGCGTGAGGTCGCCCCGGTAAGCGCTTAAGGTGTTTTTCGACAGCCCCTGCTCCAGCCAGAGTGCGTCAATGAAGCCATCGATGCTGGAGTCGGGGTCTGCCACAAGCGGATAACCAAAAGGGATGAGGTCGGCTCAATCGAGCTTGAGTTGGGCGCTATCGACGACTTTTTTATAGACTTCGAACTCAGCCCTGATCTGCGCTGAAAACTGGTCCGGCGAATTGCCGATAACGATCGATCCGGTGTCCTCAATCCGCTTTCTGACGGCTGGATCTTCCAATGCTTTGCGGGTGGCCGAATTGATTTTGTCAACGATATCTTTGGGCAAGCCCTTGGGCGCCAAGATCCCGTAATAAGCCATACGGTTCACGGGTTCTAGCCCTACTTCTTTGAAAGTCGGAACGTTGGGTAACTGGGCCAAGCGCTGCGGTGCTGCCACCACGATAGGCACCAGCTTTTGGGTCTGGATAAAGGGCAGGGCCGAGGGCAAGTTATCAAAAATGATCGGAACCTGACCTGCCACCGCGTCGTTGAGGGCCGGACCCGCGCCACGGTAAGGGATGTGGATTACAAAGGTTTGGCTCAAGTTCTTGTAAAGCTCCATTTGCAGGTGCCCGACGCCGCCTGTTCCTGAAGAGGCATAGGAGTATTTGCCTGGAGATTTTTTCAGCTCAGCGACAAAGTCCTTGTAATTCTTGGCGGGAAAGGAAGGGTGAACTGCAATCACATTGGGTGTGGCTGCGATGTTGATGATGGGAGTGAAATCAGTCAGCGGGTTGTAAGGGATCTTGGGGTTGATCGCAGGGTTGGCTGCGGTCGTGGAAATGGTGGCCATGCCCAGTGAATAACCATCGGGTGCGGACCTGACGGTCTCCAGGGCGCCGACCACGCCACCACCACCGGCCTTGTTCTCCACCACCACCACCTGCCCCAGGGCTTTGCCCAGGGGCTCGGCTATGACCCGGGCAATGATGTCGGTGGTGCCGCCCGGTGCGAATGGCACTTGCAGTTTGATGATTTTGTGCGGATAGGCTTGGGCCCAAACCGAACTGGCTGTGCCCAGCAGGGTCATGGCGAAAAGAGTGCGACGTAGCATGGTGAGGAGCATCCTGTTGCGAGATAAATTGACACTATCGGTCAAAGAATTTTTTTCAGTCTTTCGTTTTGCGGAAACATAAAGCGGCGTGCTTCGTCGTCGAGCTCGGTTTTGAAAGCGTGGCGGGCTTTGAGCTGTTCGGCTCTTTGGGCCGCAGGCCGGGTGTTTATTTCGTCGAGCAAACGTTTGATTTGGGGGTAACGTGACCAGGTGGCCTCAGCCAGACCAGTGACCACGGGCAGCAGCCTGGCCCAACCCCAGAACGCCATGTCCACGATGGAGTAGGTCTCACCCAGCAGATAGTGGTTTTTCGTCAGTTGGTCCTCAATCAATTGCCAGTGTCGATGGGCCTCGAAGTCATAGCGATTCAAGGCGTATTCCTTGGGCTCGGGTGCGACATTGCGAAAGTGAACCGACTGTCCCGAAAAAGGGCCGATACCGGTGGCGATGAACATCAGCCAGGACAGCATGGCGCCACGCTGCTGACCCGAAGTGGCCGTGGGGACAAATCGTTGTTCCCGATCAGCCAGATAGAGCAGGATGGCGTTGCTGTCAAACACGACGGCATCACCATCGATCAGGGCGGGTACTTTGCCATTGGGGTTGATGCGCAAGAACTCAGACGAAAACTGTTCCCCTTTGCGGGTGTCAACCGGGTGTGCTTCAAAAGGTAAACCTAATTCCTCCAGCAGCAAGGCCACTTTCATGGGATTGGGGGCGGCGTTATAAAAAAATTGCAGCATGGGGAGGGCTTTCAGTGGGTTAAGAGGTAGATCATATTTCACTGGTATTCTCGCCCAGTGAATTACGCGCAACTTCTGTTCCCCGATTTCTCCCTTATTTTGTGTGGCTACCTGCTTTGCCGATACACCTCGCTCAATCGCTCGGTGTGGGAGCCGGTCGAGACGCTGGTCTATTACTTTTTGTTCCCGGTCCTGCTGTTTCACGCTATCGCTAAAAGTCCGCTTGACCTGGGCGCGACATCGGGCCTGATGGCAGCCGGACTGAGCCTGGGGCTGTGTGGTATCGCCATGGTCTACGTCTTGCCCTACCTGCCTTGGTTTAAAACTCATCTGGATGCCCGGCAGTACGCCAGCAGCGCCCAGATCGGGTTTCGCTTCAATTCCTACATGGGCCTGGCATTGGCTGATCGATTGGTCGGTGCGGAGGGCTTGCTGCTGCTGGCGGTTTTGATGGGTGTCTGCATTCCGCTGTTCAACATGGCAGCCGTCTGGCCCATGGTGCGTCATGCCAAGCGCGGCTTTCTGAGCGAACTGGTGCGCAACCCCCTCATCATCGGAACGCTCGCGGGTCTGGCCGCCAATCTTCTGGGTTTTCAGATTCCGAAATGGGCCGATCCCAGCTTCTCCCGTATCGGTGCGGCATCGCTGGCCCTGGGCTTGATGTCTGCCGGTGCTGGACTGAAGTTTGGTAGCCTGGGCCATGCCAGGGTACTGGCAGCATCCTTGCTGTCGATTCGTCATTTCTTCTTGCCGCTGCTGGCTTTTGTTTTATCTCGGTGGTACGGGCTGTCAACGGTACAAACCACCGTGTTGCTGGCTTTCTCCGCTTTGCCCACCGCACCGAGCGCCTATGTGCTGGCCGCACGCATGGGTTACGACGGCGCCTATGTGGCCGGTCTGGTGACCCTGTCCACCCTGCTGGGCATGTTGAGCTTGCCGTTTGCGTTGGGTTTTTTGCAATAAGGCGGTTTGCGGGTCTTTCCTTCTTTCTCAGTGCCGGTTCACGGCGTGGAACACCAGCCTCCTTACAATGCATCCCATATTGAAACGGGATGAACAATGGCGATTTATGAACTCGATGGCAAGGCCCCCAGTGTGGCTGCCAGTGCCTGGGTGGCTGACAGCGCCCAGGTGATTGGCTCGGTGGAGCTCGAAGCAGGGTCCAGCATTTGGTTTGGTACGGTGATTCGGGGCGATTCGGAGACGATCCGGATTGGCCGCGGCGCCAATGTGCAAGATGCCTGTGTGTTGCACGCCGACCCGGGTGTGCCGCTGACGTTGGGGGAAAACGTGTCGATCGGCCATCAAGTCGTGTTGCACGGCTGCACGGTGGGCGACGGAACGCTGATCGGTATCGGATCGGTGATTCTGAACCGCGCCAAAATTGGCCGGAACTGCTTGGTCGGCGCCGGTTCGCTGGTGACCGAGGGTAAGGAGTTTCCTGATGGTTCGATGATCCTGGGAAGGCCCGCCAAAGTGGTGCGCGCTCTGAGTGTGGAAGAGATCGCCGGCTTGCAGCGCATTGCGCAGCACTACCAGGACAATGCCAAGCGCTTTCGGACTGGACTCCTTCGTGTCTGAATTGAATCAATTTATTTTTGAGGGGCTGCCCGTGCGCGGCGCACTGGTCAGGCTGACCGACTCATGGCAAGAGATTCTGCGCCGTCGTTCGTCAAACCCATTCAGCACGCCCTACCCGATCGCAGTGCAAAACATGCTGGGCCAGATGACCGCTGCTGCCGTGCTGATGCAAGTCAACATTAAATTCAATGGCGCTTTGATCCTGCAAATTTTTGGCGATGGACCGGTCAAATTGGCCGTGGCCGAGGTGCAAGCTGATCTGAGCTTGCGTGCTACCGCGACCATGCTCGGTGAGGTGGATCGCGATGCCAGCTTGGCCCAGATGGTCAATCAGAATGGACAAGGGCGTTGTGCCATCACGCTGGATCCCAAGGATAGATTGTCGGGTCAGCAGCCTTACCAAGGGGTGGTGCCTTTGCTCGATCAGGGCGGTGGTCAACATTTGGGACCCATGCTGCAGCATTACATGAGGCAAAGCGAACAACTCGAAACCTGCCTGGTGCTCGCGGCCAACGACACGATGGCTGCTGGCCTGCTGATCCAGCGCTTGCCGCTGCAAGGGGCTGGTAATATTGCGCTTGACTATTCCAGCCAGGACGAGGAGCTTGCCGAGCACTATCTGCGAATCGCCACATTGGCTTCCAGTCTGAAGTCAGAAGAGTTGTTGACCTTGGATGCCGAAACGGTATTGCGGCGCTTGTTCTGGGAAGAAAAAATAGTGCGTTTTACTCCCGATGCCAGCCAGCAAGCGCCACGATTTGCCTGCAGTTGCAGCCGCGAACGGGTGGGCAAGATGATTCTGGGCCTGGGCTTGCAAGAGGCCCAAGAGATCCTTGCTGAACGGGGCGAAATCGAAGTGGCTTGTGAATTTTGTGGCTTGCAATACCGGTTCGATTCGGTTGATACAGCCTATATTTTTAAGGCAGGCCCCAGTCAGCCAGCCAGCAAGGTCACTCAATAAAACGGTTGCGACCGGCTCGAGATTCCGAGCTTTTCGGTGAAGAGCTTGTGTTCACAAGCTGAGTCACTGCATTTGTCGCAAACCCAGACCCAGTCGTTTTTCGGCGTTGCTTCAGCGGGGTGCAACTTCAGACGGTGCTGGATGATTTTGAGTGCGTTGGCACTGCGCTGGGGGCCCAAGCCATAGACCACGTGGTAATCCATGCCGTGACTCTGCAGTAGCCCGCGCAGTTCCGAATCGTGGGCTTGCTGCTGGGCCGATTTGGCCTGTGAGCTTGGCAGGTCCAGGCCGCAGAGCAGGGTGATTGATTGAGCAAGTGTGTCATTGGCGGCAGCGACGGCGGCCTGGTGACGTTGGCACCAGGCCTGCGCATCGTCCGGTACCACGCTGCAATCGAGATGGCGTGCTTGCAACTGCTGCTGGAGTTGGACCACGAGACTGGTTTTTCCGCTGCCCGGCGCTCCCAAAATGGCAATTTTCACTTGGCGATGTGAACGTAGATTTCGTTGTTTTTTACCATGCCCAACTCCAGTCGGGCCCGCTCTTCCACCATTTCCAGTCCCTCTTTGAGGTCTTGTACTTCGGACATCAAGCGTTGATTGGCCAATTGAGACTGATCATTTTTTTGTTTTTGAACCTGGAGTTGATCGCGCATCTGAGTGACGCTGGACAGGCTACCACGGCCCAACATGAGTTGGGCCAGCAACACCACAAGCAAGGCGATCAGGGCCAGCGGGACAATGCGACGACTCATGGTCTGATCTGTGCCTTACAGAGTCGTTCGCTGTTCACGGCGGAGTCAGCGCAGGTTGTAAAACGCCGAACGACCGGGGTAACTGGCGACGTCACCCAGATCTTCTTCGATCCGCAGAAGCTGGTTGTATTTGGCCATGCGGTCGGACCGTGACAGCGAACCGGTTTTGATTTGGCCAGCATTGGTTCCGACCGCAATGTCAGCGATGGTGCTGTCCTCGGTTTCACCCGAGC
>CAXNKH010000081.1:0-6920 GCA_964202765.1 Burkholderiales bacterium
TCTCTCCAGCAAGCCAAGGCCTGTTTCCGGGCAATAGAATCCTGCAAGACAACCACCCGTGAAAGATCCCCATGCGCATTCCCCACTGGACCCCTGAACTCAAACCCCAACCGCAAGACCTGGTCGATGCCATCGTGGCGCGCCGGGGCGGCGCCCTGCTCAATTTGGACAAAGCCCTGTTGTGGAGCGAGCCCCTGGCCCGTGGCTGGAACGTTTACCTCAAGGCCGTTCGTACCGGTCTGGCGACCAGCCGAAAACAACGCGAACTCGGCATCTGTACCGTGGCGCTGCTGACCGGGGCGGACTATGAGTATCACCACCATGCGCCCGACTTTTTGGCCGCTGGGGGTAGCCAACTGGAGCTCGATTCCCTGAACGCGCACCTCAAAAAAGATCCGCGCAGCACCCCGACCGATGCCGGTTTGGGCCCGGTTGAGAAAGCTGTGATTCAGTACGCCGCACAAATGACGCTGGACGTGAAAGTCAGCGACGAGGTGTTCGCCGCCATTCGCAGCCACTTTGATGAGACCGGCGTGGTGGAACTCACCAGTGCGATTGCCAGTTACAACATGGTGGCGCGATTTTTGGTGGCGCTGGGCGTCACCCCGGAATAAGACCTTACAGCATGACCCGAATCTCCCAACTCCTGCACCCCCAGCGCGTCCCCGTGGCCACGCGCGCAGCCGCCACTTTGTTGCTGTTGCGCGACAGTCCCGAGGGACTGGAGGTGTTGATGACCCGGCGCTCCAGCAGCGCCAGCTTTGCCCCCGGCGCCCAGGTATTTCCCGGTGGCGGCGTGGACGAAGCCGATGCCGCAGCGCATCCCCAGGCCCTACGCCGCGCTGGCCACAGCGACTCCGACCTGACCCATGCCATCGCGGCCATCCGAGAAAGTTTTGAAGAACTCGGCGTGTTGCTGGCACGCCGCTCCGATGGCACGCCGGCCACCCAAGGCGACGTGGCCGCGCTGAACCGCAGCCTGCCTTTTGTAGCGCAGTGCCGCGACCTGGGTCTGACGCTGGCAACGGATGAGACTTTTTTGCTGGCGCGCTGGATCACCGACCGTAATCGTGCGCAGCGCTTTGACGTGCCTTTTCTAGTGGCCCGCATGCCGGCTGACCAAACACCCGTGGCCGACGAGACCGAACAGTTTGAACCGGTTTGGGTCCGTCCTACCCAAGCCTTGGATCGGCTTGAGAGCGGTGAGTTTTCCATGATGTTTCCAACCATCAGGACCCTGGCTCATTTGAAAAACTATGCCAATGTGCAAGCCGTGTTGCAGGCTTGTGCCGTCAGTGAACAGCCGCTGTGGACCAGCAGTTCGCGCGCTGGCTGGCTGGCTGGCCAGGAGGCGCGCTACACAGAGGACGAATCGCCCTATGGTGAGCTGGCGCTGGTCTGCCCCGATGGTCAGATTCGCCACACGCTGGACTGGCAAAGCGAAAAACCGGTGGCTTTGCTGAAAAACCTCATGCGCCTGACCGCGCCGAACCCGGGCATGATGACCGGCCCCGGCACCAACAGCTATTTGGTGGGCGACAGCGACTGCGGCTACATCGCAATCGACCCGGGACCGGCTGATGCCGAGCATCTGGAACGGCTGTGGCAGGCGGCAGGTGGCGACATTCGCATGATTGTCTGCACCCATTCCCACCCCGACCATTCGCCCGGGGCCAAGCCGCTGCAAGCGCTGTGCCTCGCAGCGGGCCGCGCCGCGCCGCCGATCTGGGGCCTGGCCTCAGCCGCCACCGCACGCGCAGCCAGCGAATTCAAACCCGATCGGGAGTTGCTCGACCAACAGATCCTCAGCCTCCAAAACCACAACGTGTCACATTCGCTGCAAGTCATCTACACCCCGGGCCACGCCGCCAACCACCTGTGCCTGGTGTTGATGGAAGATGCTCTGCTGTTCTCGGGCGACCATGTGCTCAACGGCAGCACCACTCTGGTCGATCCGCCCGATGGCAATATGAACGACTACCTCAACTCGCTGGACCGCTTGAGCCAAGCCTGCCTTGAGCACCAGATCGAATTTATCCTGCCAGCCCACGGCTATGTCATCGGCCAGGCCGGCGCTGCCATTGCTGCACTCAAGACCCATCGGCTCAAGCGCGAAGCCAAAATTGCGCGTGTCATGCAAGCCCAACCGGGAGGAACTTTGGACGACTGGGTGCAAGCCGCGTATGACGATGTTCCGCAACGGCTCTGGCCGGTCGCCACCCGCTCTTTACTGGCCCATGTGCAGCGCTTACAAAGTTTGCAAACTTTGGTAGCGTCATGACCGAACCGGTGCGCCTGGCCAAGCGTCTGGCCGAAATGCTCTCCTGCTCTCGGCGCCAAGCCGAGCAGTACATTGAGGGCGGTTGGGTCAGCGTCGCCGGCGAGGTGATCCAAGAGCCGCAGTACCGGGTGCTGGACCACAAAATCACGCTAGACCCCGATGCCAACCTGCTGGCCAGCACCCCGGTCACCTTGCTGTTGCACAAGCCAGCGGGCTTTGACGCCCAGCAGGGGCCACAAGCCGCCGCGCATTTACTCACACCCAACAACCTTTGGGCCGGCGATGGCGGCGGGCTGCGTCCCCTGCGCCGCCACTTCCAGGCCCAGGCCTGCCTTACACCGCTGGAGAACGCGGCCAGTGGTCTGCTGATCTTCACCCAGGAGTGGCGGGTTCAACGCAAGCTGACCAAGGATGTGGCGCTGATCGAGCAGGAACTGATGGTGGAGATAGACGGCGCAGTCGCGCCTGATGCGCTGCTGCGTTTGAACCGCAACGCAAGCCTGATCTCGGGTGTCAGCGTCAAAGTCAGTCTGAGCAGTGATAAACCCGGCCTCACGACTTTGCGCTTCGCCATCAAGGGCAACAGCCCGGGCCTGATCGCTAGACTGTGCGAGCAGGTTGGCTTGACTATCGTGGCCCTCAAGCGCAGCCGCCTGGGACGCCTTGCCCTAGGCGGCCTGCCCAGTGGTGAATGGCGTTTTCTGGGGCCCCACGAACGCGTCTAACCTGATCGGTTGGGGATAAAAGTGTGAAGCTCGCCGATAAGCCGGATTCTGTGCATGGGAGTTGCCCCCCATGTGACCACCATTACTCTGGGCTGTGGGTCGCCCCAACAGCTCAATGCTACCTACCCGCACACTCCGGGGGTCCCGGTCATGGCGCTGCGGCGAACCGCCTCACTTTGCGTGTGCCTACTTGGTATTGCTGCGCGTAGAGATTGCCCGTTTCACCCGCACCCAAGTTGCCCTGGGTGCGACTCGTCTCTGTTGCTCTAATCCTCACCTCACGGTGGACAGCGGTTAGCTGCTACGCCGCCCTGTGCAGTCCGGACATTCCTCCAGTGCCTGGTTTCCCAGATTGCACCAGCGGTGGTCTGGCGAGCTTCACGGCTGCATTATCTCTTAGGCCATCAAAGCCAAGGTGGCCAACGAAATCACAGTTGAATAAACAATCGCTCTGGCAATGGTGGCAGCAGGGACCTTGTATTGCAGCGCCAACACAAAAGGCATGGCACCACAGGGGCCGGCAGCGACCAGCAGGGCCGGACTGGTCCAGGCCGGGTTGGCCAGCGCAGCGCTGCCCAGCAGCAACCAAGCCAGCAAAGGATGCGCCACAACTTTCAAGCCGGTGATGGAAAGTGCCACTCGGTCCAGCGCGCCAATCCCACTGGCCCAGAGGATGATGCCCAAGGCGAACAAGGCCACTGGTGAGGCGGAAGCACCAACAAAGTTGAGGAAGGTGTGGGCCCCATCATGCAAAGGGATAGCCAACAGATTGACGGATATACCGGCGGCAATGGCTTGCAATAGCGGATGCTTGAGCAGCAGAACAGCCACCTTGCGGGTCGAATGCATGCCCTGTTCGCTGAGCTCCAAGCCGACGATGGTGACGGCAAAAATCAGCACCGAATCCATGGTGATGATAGCGGCAATCGGCGCACTGGCGGCATCGCCATACAAGACCCGAGCCATCGGCAACACGAAAAACACATGGTTGACAAAGCTGGCACACATGCCCAGCAACAGCGATTCGCGCCAGCCGCGGCGCAGCACAAAACGCGCCAGCGCCGCTCCGATGGCATAGATGCCTATTTCAGACCCAAAGTACAGGCCCAGAACCCGCCACTCAAACTCGGCAATCGGTGCCTTGATCAAGAGTGAGAACAGCAACGCCGGCACCGCGATGTAGAATACAAAACGATTCAAAATACCCGCGTCCGCCACGTTGAAAACACCACGCCGCGCGAACAACAGGCCAAAGCCCAGAATTGCAAATACCGGCAGGACGGGGTTGAGGAAGGTCTGGAGGGCAGATTGCATGGGGGGTAATTATCCTCGGCTCGCTCGCTCTGCAGCGCGTATCATTCGCATCCCCTTATGCTTGATCACCACAAGCCATGATTCGACTGACTGAACTCAAACTCCCGCTGAACCACGCCAGCGATGCGTTGACGGCTCTGATGGCCCAGACCCTGGGCTGCAAACCGGAGAACATCACCGGCTTCACCATTTACAAACGCAGCTTTGACTCCCGCAAGGCACAAGTGTTGCAGGTCTATACCGTCGATCTGACGCTCAATCCAGCCCTGGAAGCTGCCCTCTTGCTCCGGTCCGCAGGCCATCCGCATATCGCAGCCGCGCCCGATCTGCAATATCACCCGGTGGTGCAGGCCCCGTCCTTATTGCCACGGCGCCCGGTGGTGGTGGGCTTTGGCCCCTGTGGCATTTTTGCTGCCCTGTTATTGGCCCAAATGGGTTTCAGACCTGTCGTCCTGGAGCGCGGCAAAGCGGTACGCGAACGCACCAAAGACACCTGGGGCCTGTGGCGTAAAAACCAGCTCAATCCCGAGTCCAATGTGCAATTTGGCGAAGGTGGTGCCGGCACTTTTTCCGACGGCAAGCTCTACAGCCAGATCAAGGATCCGCGCCATTTGGGGCGCAAGGTGATCGATGAGTTCGTTCGCGCCGGAGCACCGGCCGACATCTTGTTCGAAGCGCATCCCCACATTGGCACTTTCAAACTGGTCAAGGTGGTGGAAAACCTGCGCGCGCAAATCATCGCACTGGGGGGTGAAATTCGCTTCCGACATCGGGTCACCGATGTGCTGCTGGAGAAAGGCGCTCAAGGTCTTCAATTGCGCGGACTCACGGTGCACGACGGACAGACTGAAACCAGCCATGAGTTGCTGGCCGACCATGTGGTGATGGCTCTGGGACACAGCGCACGCGACACTTTTTCCATGCTGTTCGAGCGCGGGGTCTCGCTGCAGGCCAAGCCGTTTTCGATCGGCTTTCGGATCGAGCATCCACAAGGCCTGATCGACCGCGCCCGTTGGGGTCGCCACGCTGGCAACGCTTTGCTCGGTGCTGCCGATTACAAGTTGGCCCACCATGCCCAAAATGGACGCGCCGTTTACAGCTTTTGCATGTGCCCGGGCGGCACGGTGGTGGCAGCCACCTCCGAGTTCGGACGGGTGGTGACCAATGGCATGAGCCAGTATTCGCGCAACGAACGCAATGCCAACGCAGGAATTGTGGTGGCCATTGAACCGTCCGACTTCGGCGGCGAACGCCTGAGCAACGGCGAAGTCAGTCCCCTGGCCGGCATCGCCTTGCAACGCGCGTTGGAATCGCAAGCCTATGTGCTGGGCGGGAGCAATTACGATGCGCCGGTCCAGCTGGTGGGTGACTTCATTGCCGACCGGCCTTCGACTCAGCTCGGCAGCGTTACCCCTTCTTACCAGCCGAGTGTCAAGCTCGGCAGTCTGTCGCAGGCCCTGCCCGACTATGCCATTGAAGCCATTCGTGAAGCGCTGCCGGCATTTGGCAAAAAAATAAAGGGCTTTGACATGGACGATGCCGTGCTGACGGGGGTAGAGACCCGCACCTCGTCACCGCTGCGAATGCCTCGCGGCGAAAATTTTCAAAGCAGCAATGTGCGCGGCCTCTACCCCGCCGGCGAAGGCGCCGGTTACGCCGGCGGCATTCTGTCAGCCGGAGTGGACGGGATCAAAGTGGCGGAAGCTCTGGCCCGGGACATTTTGAACCGTTGAGAACAATGAGGGTCAGATTCCAATTAGTGACCCTGTCCTGAGTTGATCGGCTTGCAGGCGAAGGTTTGTACTGGATCAGCTCGGTGCGGCGCACAGCTCCGCATCGAGCTGATCCTGGCACCGTGGCTGGTGTTCTATCGCTGTGAAACGTGATTCCCACGAAAACCGGAAAAAGATGCTTGGTGTGGGTGGCGCAGCGGCATCAAGGAGGAGCCCAAGGGGTGGGGGACAGCCGCGTAGCCATCCACACACCAAGCGTCTCAGCGAGCAACGGACCTGAATCCGGGCGTTGACATTCGAACGCCAGCGGGTTTCAATCTGGAGCGTTTTGTAGTGCGGCAATGCGCTCTTCGATCGGTGGATGGGTCGAGAACCACTGACCGATACCGCCGGCAATGCCCATCGCCGCCACGCTCTTGGGCAATTCGCCCGGATGCATGCCCCCGAGTCGCGCCAAGGCATTGATCATGGGCTGACGCCGACCCAGCAACTGGGCCGCTCCGGCATCGGCGCGGAACTCTCGCTGGCGTGAGAACCAGGCGACGATCATGGCTGCGACGAAACCCAGCAGGATGTCGAGCGCGATGCTGGTGATCATGTAGGCCATTCCCGGGCCGCTGTCGCGGTTGTCACCGCGCCGCAAAAAGCTGTCAACCGCATACGCAATGACGCGGCTGAGGAACACCACAAACGTGTTCATCACACCCTGAATCAAAGTCATGGTGACCATGTCGCCATTGGCAATGTGAGCAATTTCATGGCCCAACACGGCCTCGACCTCATCGCGTGTCATGCCGCTGAGCAAGCCCGTAGAAACGGCCACCAGGGCTGAATTTTTGAATGCGCCCGTGGCAAAAGCGTTGGGGT
>CAXNKH010000082.1:0-6911 GCA_964202765.1 Burkholderiales bacterium
CACCGAATGAGCCCGCATCCACCACAGCGCAGAGAAAAAGGCGCCGAAAAACATGACCTCAGAGAAAATGAACCAGCTCATGCTCCACCGGTAGGAGATATCAATATTGTGACCGTAAGATCCGCTTTGGCTTTCCGAAATGGCTTGGCTAAACCACTGGAACAACACGCCAAGGAACCAAATCAAACCCCCAGCCAAGGCGTATTTGCCCCACTCCGAACCATTGATCCATTGAGAAGCTCCCAGGAACACGAAAAACAGACCCAGCGCCGCCAAAGCCGGGTGCCGCGACGGGCTCGGGACAAAGTAGTGAGGGGTTGACCCCTGTGTTGTAGAACTCATGTGCTCTCCATTCCTTCCAATTCAAATCTATCTATTGCGCCCAAGGTCCCACCTCAGCCGGCCACGACCCAGTTCACCAAAACGATCAAGCCCAGCACGAAAAGCAGGGCGCCAGCTATTCCCACCGCAATGATGTGGAGCGGATTGGCTTCGGCCAGGTCCTGTTGGTATTCGCTGTTTTTACGGATACCCACAAACGACCAGGCCACCGCCTTGACGCTGCGTAAAAACGAAGCTTGGGGTTTCATGTGCCGACCCTCAAACCGGTCACGGCACCTGCGTCAACGGTAGGCGTCACGGGTGCTGGCGGCGTCTTGCTGCCCACTTCGAAAAAAGTATAGGACAGCGTAATGGTTGTCACGTCCTTGGAGAGTTTGGGGTCAATCACGAAGGCCACCGGCCAACTTTTCTTCTCGCCCGGCTCCAGCGTGTACTGCTGAAAACAGAAACACTCCAACTTATTGAAATGCGCTGAGGCCTGGTGCGGTGCATAACTAGGAATAGCCTGAGCCGACATGCGTCGACTCTGGGTATTTTGAAATTCGTACATCACCGTCACGAGTTCACCCGGATGGACCCGAACCGAGCGTTGGGCAGGCTCGAAACTCCAAGGACCACGGGCATTGGCATCGAACTCGACCGTGATACTGCGACTGGTATCGACCTGGGTGTTGGCAGGCAACTTGGACTTGGCACCGGGCAAATCGCGCTCCCCCAGGGCCAAGATATTAATGCCCGTCATTTCACACAGCGTTTTGTAAATCGGGACCAGGGCATAACCAAAGGCGAACATGCCCGAGGCGACCAGCGCCAGCTTGGCCACCATCCTCACATTTTCACGCCGCAAGTTCATGACTTATCGACTCAAAACAATCATTTTGACCATGAACCCAACAAAGAACACCAAGACCACCGTCGCCAGAATCAGCGCGGTTTTCAGGTTCTTGGTTTTTTTCTCGGGCGTCATGGTTTGGTTTAGCCAATCACCTTGTTGGCCGCCGCATTGAGCTTGGGCGGCGTCTCGAAAGTGTGGAAAGGTGCTGGCGAGGGGACTTCCCATTCCAGGCCTTCAGCGCCCTCCCAGGGCTGCTGGGGCGCTTTCTCGCCTTTGCCCATCATATTAGGCAAAACGATGAACAGGAAGAAATAAACCTGGGCCAAGCCAAAAGCAAAAGCGCCCACCGTGGCCAGCGCATTGAAGTCGGCAAACTGCATCGGGTAGTCAGCGTAACGGCGCGGCATGCCGGCCAAGCCCAGGAAGTGCATGGGGAAGAAAGTGACGTTGAAAGCGATCAGCGACCACCAGAAGTGAATTTTTCCGCGGCATTCGCTGTACATCACACCGGTCCACTTTGGCGCCCAGTAGTAATAACCGGCAAACATGGCATAAAGCGAGCCTGCCACCAGAACGTAATGGAAATGGGCCACCACGTAGTAAGTGTCCTGCAACAGAATGTCGATCGGTGCCATGGCCAGAATCAGGCCGGTGAAACCACCCATGGTGAAAACGAAAATGAAACCCACTGCGAACAGCATAGGGGTCTCAAAAGTCATCGAGCCCTGCCACATGGTGGCAATCCAGTTGAAAATCTTCACCGCGGTCGGAACGGCAATCAGCATGGTAGCGTACATGAAGAACAGCTGACCGGTCACCGGCATACCGGTGGTGAACATGTGGTGAGCCCAAACGATGAAGGACAGAATCGCGATCGACGAAGTGGCGTACACCATGGAGGCGTAGCCGAACAGTCTTTTGCGAGCAAACGCCGGAACGATCTGGCTGACGATGCCGAACGCTGGCAAGATCATGATGTAAACCTCGGGGTGGCCGAAGAACCAGAAAATATGCTGGAACATCACCGGGTCACCGCCACCGGCGGGGTTGAAGAAGCTGGTACCAAAATGCCGGTCGGTCAGCGTCATGGTGATGGCACCGGCGAGCACCGGCATCACGGCGATCAGCAGGTAGGCGGTGATCAACCAGGTCCAACAAAACATCGGCATTTTCATCAAGGTCATGCCGGGCGCGCGCATGTTCAGGATCGTCACAATGATGTTGATCGAGCCCATGATGGATGACGCACCCAAGATGTGCAGCGCAAAAATACCGGCATCCATCGACGGGCCCATCTGCAGTGTCAGTGGCGCATACAGCGTCCAGCCGGCTGCCGGCGCGCCGCCGGGCATGAAGAAAGAACCGACAAGCATCAGGCCGGCCGGAATCAGCAGCCAGAAGCTGAAGTTGTTCATGCGGGCAAACGCCATGTCAGGTGCACCGATTTGCAATGGAATCATCCAGTTCGCAAACCCGACAAAGGCCGGCATGATGGCACCAAACACCATGATCAGGCCGTGCATGGTGGTGAGCTGATTGAAGAGCTCGGGGTTGACCAGTTGCAGGCCGGGCTGGAACAGCTCGGCACGGATGCCCAGCGCCAGCACACCGCCAATCATCAGCATGGATAAACTAAACAGCAGGTACAGCGTGCCAATGTCTTTGTGGTTGGTCGCGTAGACCCAGCGACGCCAACCGGTGGGCGCTGAATCGTGGTGATCGTCATGGGCGTGATGGTCTAGAACGGCACTCATTCTGATTTCTTTCTCAATACTTGTATTCGGGGTACGGCCGCTCAACGGCGTGCCGCAGTGATGTCGGCCGGCTGAACCAGTTGCCCGGTCTTGTTCGACCAGTTGTTCTTGGTGTGAGTGATGACAGCCGCGATATCAGTGTCGCTGAGCTGCTTCCATGCGGGCATGGCACCGTTGTTCTGGCCATTGAGCAGCACCGCAATCAGTTTGCCCTTGTCAGCGTCCAGCACCACGGCAGAGCCATCGAGGGGCTTGATCGGGCCTGCGCCTTTGCCGTTGGCCTGGTGACAAGCAGCACAGTTGGCGGCATAGACTAGTCCGCCGCGCTTGACGATGTCGTCTAACGTCCAGACCTTAGCAGGGTCATCCGCCTTGGCCGCGGCTTCCTTCGTCTTGTTAGTCACCCACAAACTGTACTCCTCGGCTGATACCACCTTGACATGGATCGGCATGTAAGCGTGCTCTTTGCCGCAAAGTTCTTGGCATTGACCATAGAAATCACCGGTTTTTTCAGCACGGAACCAGGTGTCACGCACGAAACCAGGAATGGCGTCCTGCTTGATGCCGAAAGAGGGTACGGAAAAAGCATGAATCACGTCGTTGGCGGTGGTGATGATGCGGATTTTTTTACCGACGGGGACCACCAGCGGGTTATCCACCTTGAGCAGGTAGTCATCAGGAACACCGCCCTTGGCGCCGTTATTGGAGAGTTCGCGGTGGCTCGCATCCAGCGTCGAAAGAAAAGCGATGCCTTCGCCTTCGCCGTTGATGTAGTCGTATCCCCATTTCCACTGGTGACCGGTGGCTTTGATGGTGAGATCGGAGTTGCTGGTGTCCTTGGAGGCGACGATCGTCTTGGTCGCGGGCAAGGCCATCAGAATCACGATGATGAAGGGGACGATCGTCCAGATCACTTCTACCGTGACTGATTCATGGAAATTGGCCGCTTTGTGTCCGACGGATTTTCGATGCCTCCAGATGGAATAAAACATCACGGCAAAAACAGCGACAAAAATCACGGTGCACAGGATCATCATGAACCAGTGAAGCCAGGCCTGCTCTTGGGCGATTTTCGTCGCTGCCGGGTGCAAATTGAGCTGATTGACAGCCGGGCCGCCAGAAAGATTGTTGACAGCATGGGCCGCCGTACTGAAGCAGGCAGCTGCCATGAGCAGCAAAGAGGTGAATCGGGTGGAGATGTTGTGCATCATTTTCGCTTTTCTATACCTAAAATTTAACCGTCATTTCGAAGGTGTGAAGCTCACTTTGCTTCAACCATGGGCAGTCCAGCCCTCAGCACTTGATCCGTTAAAAATGACCCCTGGATTGTAGCCGACCGCCTTTCCCCGGTGATTAGTTGCCCGCCGATCGGTTTAACGTCCAGCGGGCTTGCTTTGCTGCAACGCGGCGCGCATTTGATCCAGACTGACTCTATTTTCGGCTGCGATTTTCAGGCGCGAGGCCGGCTTGAAGGCATGGCCATAAATAATTTCGAACTCCAAAATCAAGCCACCCTGGGGGCCCTTCAACTGCTCAGCCAAGACCCGGTGCAGGTCAGCCAGCCAGTTTTTCCCGCGCAAACCGACAAAACGCTGAGGATTCAGATTTCGCCCCAGACCACGCAACTCTTGCAACAGGCGCTGGGGTGACTCGAAACTCAGACTGATCCGCTCCATATCCATGACCGGCTCGGCAAAACCGGCGCTGACCAGCATGTCGCCCCAATCGTGCATGTCAGTGAATTCATGCGCCGCTGGCGGCCAGCCCAGAGCCGCATAGAGTTGGCGCAAGCGAGTCAGGGTGTCGGGCCCGAAACAAGAGAACATGATGAAACCGTCAACGGCCACAGCCTGGTGCCACTGAGCTATTAGCTTTTGAGGATCGGCCGCCATATGCAGCGCCATATTGGCCCACAGCATTTGGGCCTTGGCTGTCGGTGGCATCTCGAAATGGGTGGGGCCGGCACGCCAGCGAGATGGTCGCCACCACGGTTGGCTCAAGGCCTTTATTACATCCTGGGTGCGGACCGCTGTCGTCTCAATGACAACAGCAGTGGATTTCGGGTAGCGCTTGTGCAGCAGTCCATGCGCTTGAACCCCTCCTCGCAAAGGCTCCCAATGAATCCAAATCGAGGGCTGGAGTTTGATCCATTGCAGGCGCTCCTCCATTCGGCGCGCCACCTCCTCGTGCAACCAAGGAGAACTTGACGCTGACATGGTACCCCATCGCTGGGCAGCTACGGGGTCAATGGTGGGGGGTAGCTCGGTGGACATGATGAAGCTCAGGCTGGGGAGTATATTGAACCTAGGTTCGGCAGTAGCCCGCTGATATCTGCACCCTAGACCGCATGAACATTATTTTTTTCACCCACGAACAGTCTCACCTTGTGGGTGAGTGCGCTACGCACCCGATTGCGCTGCGCTGCGCTACACCGGCTTTATTGCTTCTCCTTGCGGGCATGAGCCCGCTGCGTCGTCGCGCCGCACCAGCGCAGCGTATCGCAGCCCACTCGGGCACCTCCAACTGCCGAATCTAGGTTCAACCCATGTTCCGCGCCTTGTTTCAGCAGCTGTCAGACCAGCTGCCCAGCCGTTGTGAAATATGCCACGCTTGGCCAACCGATGTGGTCTGCGAATCCTGTGTCCACCGATTTGCCCAGCCCTGTCAACGCTGCCTGAGCTGCGCTGTCCTGACGCCGCTGGGCCAGTCCCAGTGTGGTGCTTGCCTGCGATCTGCGCCGCCCCTGGATCGCTGCCTGGCCGCCGTTTCCTATGGCTTCCCCTGGTCCGGCCTGATTGTCGACTTCAAATTCCAGAGTCGCCCCGGCTTGGCGACCCTTTTTTCCCAACTGCTGCGCAGCACACCCTGGGTCGAACCCGCTTTGGAGAGCGCGGACTTTCTGCTACCGATGCCACTTTCCAAGCAGCGCCTGCAACAACGGGGCTTCAATCAAGCCTTGGTTTTGGCCCGTCAGTTGGCGTTCGACAAAACAGCGGCAAACGTGTTGCTGCGGATCAGGGACACACCAGCGCAAAGTCAACTCCTTCGCCCTGAGCGCAGTCGCAACGTCGCAGACGCATTTGCCGTCGATCCATTGACGCGCAACGAGTTGAAGAATAAGCGTGTGATTCTGGTCGATGATGTGATGACCAGCGGCGCCTCTTTGTACTCAGCAGCCAAAGCACTGCGACAAGCGGGCGCCATTCACATCACCGCCCTGGTGGTAGCCCGGACGGATTTCAGTCCTGAGTGACTTAGGAGTGGCGAATCATTCCTACTTTGCGCTGCAAGCTGACTAGCCAGTGGGGGGAAAAATATTCCGATCCAGCCACCTCCAAATTGGGGTGCAGTTTCAGGGCTGTTTCCAGAATTTCTTGCTGACCGGGTTCCAAATCCACAAAAAAGACATGTCGGCCTTCTGACAGAACTTTCTCGAAACGGACAAACTTATAGTTGGGCTTCTGAATCCCAATGAAGCCACCCTCCCAGGTACAAAAACCCAGCACCACGACCGAGAGAAAAACAAAAGGCATCCAACCCGCTGAAGTGTGGGTCAACTCGAGGCCATAGGCCGCAAGAAACAGCAGGACTGACAAGCCCATACCCACCACGGCACCTTGCAGCGAGGCATGAACCACATCTCGCTTCATGAAGGATTGAACTTCATGCAGATGCTGGTGGTTTGCCACCTCGGTGTCATCTCTGCTCAACACGTGAATCTGCGGCACAGAGATCCCGGCAGCCTCAAGCTGTTCCTCAAAAACCTCCAGATCGTCAAGGCTGCTTCCAATAAAATAGCGTCTCTGCATCTTCATAAGACACCCTCCGTTAAATTGATTCAGACGCCTGCATCAGGCCGGTTCAGCTTAGCACGAACTCCATTTAAAAAGAACCCCCCAGCCTTACTTCAACTTGGCCACGATGAAGTCAACGGCCGCCTTCACCTCGGTCTCGCTCAAAGCAGCATTACCACCCTTGGC
>CAXNKH010000083.1:0-6848 GCA_964202765.1 Burkholderiales bacterium
CCGGTGGTTTTGACAGCGCGTGCCATCCATTCCCGATCCAGGCCCAACAGCTTGCCGGTGTCTTCGCTGGTGCCCAGAATGCGCTGAACCACGGGGTCGGTGCTGGCTTTCATGGCCTCGACGTTGGCTTGGGTTACGCCATATTCCTCGGCTTCGAGCAGGCCATAAATCACCCACTTGACGATGGCAAACCATTCGTCATCCCCACGACGTACCAGTGGGCCCAGCGGCTCCTTGGAAATCAGATCAGGCAGGATCAGGTGTTCATCGGGATTCTTGGCTTCCTTGTTGCGGACCGAGGCCAGGCCGGAAGCGTCGGTGGTGTAGGCCACGCAGCGGCCGGCAAAATAGGCGCTGGTGGCGGCTTCGAGCTTCTCGAACACCACGGTCTTGATTTTCAGGTCATTGGACTTGGAGTAATCGGTCAGGTTTTTCTCGGTGGTGGTGCCCGACTGCACGCACACGGTCTGGCCCTTGAGCTGCTTGGCGCTCTTGATCTTGCTCTTGACTGGCACCATGAAACCTTGGCCGTCGTAGTAGGTGACGGCTGTCATGTGCAGTCCCAGCGAGGCGTCGCGCGACAGGGTGAATGTGGTGTTACGCGACAGCATGTCGATCTCACCGGACTGCAAGGCGGTAAAGCGTTGAGTGGCGTTGAGCGGAACGTATTTCACTTTGTCGCCGTCGCCCAGCACGGCAGCAGCCACGGCGCGGCACATGTCGACGTCTAGGCCGGACCACTTGCCACTGGAATCGGCGGCGGCAAATCCAGCCAGTCCGGTGTTGACACCGCAGACCACCTGGCCTCGGGCCTTGACCGCATCAACGGTCTTGCCGGCGTGGGCTGGTGCAGACAGCAGCGCGCCCAAGGTGGCGAGCACGGCGGTGGCGAGTTTGATTTGTTTGAGTTTCATACAGCAGTTCCTTTTAGGGTTGAAATTCAGGCCCATCGACTATACCTGCTACGCCCGGCAGCGCCAATCCGTGTCATCCCTAAAATCAACCAGCATGTGCCGACCAAAAATGCAGGCTATGCTCTTGCGGGATAGATCCTTAGCCCTGTCCTCAACTAACTATGCAAGCACATTACAAGTTCTGGCCGAATCGACTGCCGTACGCCATCACGGTCCCAGCCACTCCCTTGTGGGACAACCTGACCGTCAACGCCCGGCGCTACCCTGACAAAGCGGCCCTGGTGTTCTTTGGCCGGGTCACTACGTATTCACAGTTGCTGCACCAAGTCGAGCGGCTCGCCGCCAAACTGCACAGCCTGGGTGTGGCCAAGGGCGACCGGGTCATGCTCTGCATGCAAAACTGCCCGCAGCTGGTAATCGCCCATTTTGCAATTCTGCGCGCCAATGCGGTGGTGGTTCCGGTCAACCCGATGAACCGGACCGAGGAGCTCAAGCACTACATCACCGACCCGGACGCCAAGGTGGCGATCACCACAGCCGATCTGGCGGCTGAGCTGGCGCAGGCCAGTGACGCTCTGGCGAGCGAGCTGCACCTGGCACATTTGATTGTGACCCAGTTCACTGACGCGTTTGACGCCGGGATCAGTGGCGACAATGAGCCGGTACTGGCCTGGCGCGAATGGTTGCTCACGCGCCACCAACTGCCCACGATCGAGGGAGGGCAGGTCCATGACTGGTCCTCGGCATTGGCCTGCGATGAACCCGCGCCCGCGCCTGCCACCGTGTCTGGGGATTTGGCTGTGTTGCCCTATACCAGTGGCACGACCGGTCTGCCCAAGGGTTGCATGCACACCCATGCCAGTCTGATGCACAACGCCGTGGCCAGCAGCTTGTGGAGCAACGCCACGGCCGAAAACGTCACGCTGGCGGTGGCGCCCATGTTTCACATCACCGGCATGGTCAGCCTGATGCATTCGAGCATTTACACCGGGGCCACGATGGTCATCATGCCGCGCTGGGACCGCGAACTGGCCGGTCGCATGATCTCAAACTGGAAGGTGACGCACTGGACCAACATTCCCACCATGGTGATTGATTTGCTGGCTAGCCCTAACTTTTCAAGCTACGACCTCTCCAGCCTGGCCATGATCGGCGGCGGCGGCGCTGCCATGCCGCAGGCCGTGGCACAGCGCTTGTTCGACGAGTTTGGTCTGCATTACATCGAGGGTTACGGTCTGACCGAAACGGCGGCGCCTTCGCACTTCAACCCACCTGACGCACCCAAGCAGCAATGCTTGGGCATCCCCATGCTGGGCAATGAATCCAAAGTGATCGACCCCAACACCTTGAAAGAAGTGGCGGTCGGTGAGCAGGGCGAGATTGTGATTTGTGGCCCCGAGGTGTTCCAAGGTTACTGGAAGCGGCCCGAGGCCACGGCCGAGGCTTTCATCGAGATCGATGGCAAGCCGTTTTTCCGTTCTGGCGATCTCGGCCATGTCGATGCCGACGGTTATTTTTTCATCATCGACCGGCTCAAGCGCATGATCAATGCCTCGGGTTTCAAGGTCTGGCCGGCCGAAGTCGAGGCCTTGCTGTTTAAGCACCCGGCGATTCAGGAGGCCTGCATCATTGCCACCAAGGACAGTTACCGCGGCGAGTCGGTCAAAGCGGTAGTGGTGTTGCGGCCCAACTACCTAGGCCAGATCAGCGAGCAAGACATCATCGACTGGTGCCGCGCCCATATGGCCGTCTACAAGATGCCCCGGGTGGTTCAGTTCACCGATGCCTTGCCCAAAAGTGGCAGTGGCAAGGTGATGTGGCGGGCCTTGCAAGAAATAGAGATGGCGGCCTGACGCGCTGGGGTGACTCCAGCTAGTCCAAGCGCACCATGGTTTTCATCTCAACAGCGAATTTTTTTGCGCAAGCCTTCCTGCTGGGTGGTGCCGTACTGGCTTTGACCGGGTGCCAAGAAAGACCACCCGTTGCGGCAGCGACCCCAAACGGTGCGCAACTCGGGGCCCAACTTTATGCGGCGCATTGCGCGCTCTGTCACGGCGCCAGGTTGGAAGGTCAACCCAACTGGCGCGAACGTTTGTCCAATGGGCGGATGCCGGCACCGCCCCATGATGAAACTGGGCACACTTGGCACCACCCCGACGCCGTGCTGTTTGGCATCACCAAAAACGGCTTGCTGCCACCTTATGCGCCGCCTGGTTACAAGAGCGATATGCCGGCTTTTGCTAGCCGACTGACAGACGACGAAATACGCTCGGTGTTGGCCTTCATTGCAAGCCACTGGACTTCGCGTGACGTCCAAGCTGCGCGCGCTGAACTGGCGAGTCGGACGCAGCCCTAGGGGCGGTTCTGCGACGCGGATCGCCTGGTTTTACAATCGTGTTCGCTGAGCGGCCCGATGTGGTGTGGCCGGCCCGGGGGATACCCCTTACTTTGAAAGTCTGATCTTGAAACTCTCGGTACTTGACCAGTCCGTGTCCTTGGCGGGGCGCAGTCCTGATGCGTCGATTCGCGAAACCCTGGCCTTGGCCGAATTCTGTGAAGGCCTGGGTTACCACCGGTTCTGGGTCAGCGAACACCACAGTCATCCAACCATTGTCGGCAGTGCGCCCGAAGTGTTGATGGCTGCCATCGCGGCGCGCACCCACCGCATTCGCATTGGTAGCGCGGGGGTGATGCTGCCGCATTACGCGCCACTGAAGGTCGCCGAGCAATTTCGGGTACTCGAAGCACTGGCGCCGGGTCGCATCGATCTGGGGGTGGGGCGTGCGCCCGGCAGCGATTCGCGCACCTCCTATCTGCTGAATCCAGACCGTAATGCGTCCGAAAATTTTCCGCGTCAGGTGCAGGAATTGCAGGCTTGGATCAACGGTGTGGCGTTGCCCGCCGGCCATCCGGGCCATGGGGTAGATGCTTGTCCCAGCGGTCCCGGTGCACCGACCCTGTGGATGTTGGGTAGCTCGGATTACGGCGCCCAACTGGCAGCGCATCTGGGACTGCCCTATGCGTTCGCCCATTTCATTACCGACGGTCAAGGCGCCGAGCAAGCACTGGATCTGTACCGCCAAAACTACCGACCCAGCGCGGCCCACCCCGAGCCCAAAGCCACCTTGTGTGTCTGGGCCTTGGCGGCCGATACCGAGGACCAGGCTTGGCACTTTTTTCAAAGCCGGGAACGCTGGAAGATGGACCGCAACACCGGCCTACTCGGCCCCTTGCTCTCGCCCGAGCAAGCCCAACGTGACTACAGTTGGAGTGAGCAGCAGCAACTCGAGCAGTTGCGGCGCAACGCCATGGTCGGCAGCCCAGCCCAGGTGGCTGACAAGTTCAAGGCATTGGCCGCGTCACTGCAACTCGATGAACTGGTCATCATCAGCTGGACCCATGACCCGGCCGTGCGCCAGCGCAGCTACCAGTTGTTGGCGCAACAATTTAATTTGTCCTGATCAACTGTTAACCCTAAGGATTTCCATGTTTGAAACCACGATTGCCGGTAGCCTGCCCAAACCCGCCTGGCTGGCTGAAACCCAGAAACTCTGGCCGCAGTGGAAGGCCCAAGGCGAAGAACTCCAGCAAGCCAAGCTCGACGCCACGTTGCTGTGGATCAAAGCGCAGGAAGACGCGGGTCTCGATATCGTGGGTGACGGCGAGCAGTCGCGTCAACACTTTGTCCACGGTTTCCTCGAGCAGATAGCGGGTATCGACTTTGAACACAAGGTCACCATGGGTATCCGAGACAACCGTTACGATGCCCAGGTGCCGCAGGTGGTCGCTGAGCTCAAGCTGAAAGGCCGGGTCCACCAGGCCGAAGCGAAGTTACTCCGTGCCCATACCAAGAGAAAAATTAAGTTCACCTTGCCAGGGCCGATGACGATCGTCGACACCGTGGCCGATCGGTTTTATGGCGACAAGGTCAAAATGGCCATGGTATTTGCCGAGTTGCTCAATCAGGAAGCCCTGGCTTTGCAAGCCGATGGGGTGGACATCATCCAGTTCGACGAGCCGGCTTTCAATGTTTACATGAAGGACGCAGCCGACTGGGGCGTCAAAGCGCTGGAGCGGGTCGTCCAGGGGCTGACCTGCACCACCGCGGTCCACATTTGCTACGGCTACGGCATCAAGGCCAATAACGACTGGAAGCAAGGTCTGGGCGATGAATGGCGCCAGTACGAAGCCGTGTTTCCGGCCTTGGCTCGCAGCAGTATTCAACAGGTGAGCCTGGAGTGTTACCACTCGCACGTACCGCTTGAGATGATGAAGCTGCTGGAAGGCAAGGACGTGATGGTGGGCGTGATCGACGTGGCCAGCGATGTGATAGAGACCGCAGAAGAAGTGGCCGACACCATTGGCCGGGCCCTGCAGTTTGTTCCCAAGCAACGCCTGTTTCCGTGCACCAATTGCGGTCTGGCGCCGATGGACCGCGTGATCGCGGTCAAGAAGCTCGAAGCCCTGGCACAAGGCGCTGCACTGGCGCGTCAGCGTTACGGACAAACCGGTTGATACCATGAGTCACGACCACGACCACGATCATCCGGCCTGGAAGCACGATGGCGTGCGGGTGATCGCTGCCAACCAGCTTGACCCCAATACCGCCCAAACTCCGGGAATGAACCGACAGGCAGCGATCAATTTCGCCCGAGTCGGGGCCCAGAAGCTCTGGGCCGGAACCGTCACCATTCACCCCGATGCCAAGACCGGCGCCCACCACCATGGCCCGCTGGAAAGCGTGATCTACATCGTCAAGGGCCGGGCCCGCATGCGCTGGGGCGATCACTTGGAGTTCACCGCCGAGGCTGGACCGGGCGATTTCATTTATGTGCCACCTTATGTGCCGCATCAGGAAATCAACGCCAGCGAGACCGAAGAACTGCAATGCGTGTTGTGCCGCAGCGATGGCGAGGCGGTGGCGATCAATCTGGACCTTGAGCCGGTGGAAAAACCACAAACCGTCTTGTGGGTCGATCCTACGCATCCTCAGGGTGGTGTCTGAGGAATATGCTACCGCCCCACTTGAGTGAGCCGGCCCTGCTGCTGCATGACCTGCAACAGCAAGGTTATGCCGTACTCGATGCGCCCAGTGTCTGTGCCGCATCGAACTGCTCGCTGCTCGATCTGTTGGCATGGACACCAGATTGGCAGAACTTGCCGCCCGATGCTTTTCTGAGGGACGGCGGTCGTTATCGGCGCCGCCGTCACTCCTGTTTTGTAGTGCAGGGTCAGCAGGTCACCCAGACCGTGCACCGACCCCATTGGCAGCCGGTGGAATACAACGCGTTGCACGGTGGCTTGCAGCGGCTGTTTGAGCCGATGACGCCGGCACTGGTGGCACAGCCGGCCTGGAGCCAGCTCTTGATCTGGTTGGCGGGACTGGCCAGTGCGCTCAAGGGCGAGCAGCCCTGGTATGTCGAGGCGCACCAATTTCGAATTGACACCACCGACGGGATTGGCCGGCCCACCCCTGAAGGAGCGCACCGTGACGGGGTCGATTTGGTGGCGGTGTTTCTGATCGAGCGCCACGCTGTGAAGGGCGGTGAGACCCGGGTCTTTCAAGCCCATGGCCCGCAGGGCCAGCGTTTCACTTTGAGTCAACCTTGGTCGGTGCTGTTGCTCGATGATGAACGGGTGGTGCACGAGACCACACCAATCCAGCCGCTGTCGGAATTAGGCTACCGCGACAGCCTGGTCGTGACGCTGCGCCGTGGCGGCTTTCAGGCCCAGGACGCCTGAATCTCAGTCAGATACCGCCAGCAACAAACCGATCAAGGAACCGATGCCGACGGCTGGAACCCCCCAGCGTTCAAGACGCGAGGCTGTATCACCGGAGACGACTTCGACCGGCACCTTGGTCAGTTCAAGAACTTGGTTGGTGGTCGAGTTTTCCAGCATGCGCGTCAAAGAGTTCTTGCGTGCCGTACTCAT
>CAXNKH010000084.1:0-6815 GCA_964202765.1 Burkholderiales bacterium
GAAGCGCCAATTGCGCGTGGCTGTTGGCGCGGGAATAGAACTGCTCGGTACCCAGAAACAATGTTTCCGGTGGCAGCACCGGGCGCTCGGG
This sequence comes from Burkholderiales bacterium, assembly GCA_964202765.1. Lineage (GTDB taxonomy): Bacteria > Pseudomonadota > Gammaproteobacteria > Burkholderiales > Burkholderiaceae_C > CAXNKH01. The sequence goes on from CAXNKH010000084.1 coordinate 92, forward strand.
GTCGCCCTGGGCTAGGCGGTAGCGGTCTTTGCAGTCTTGCCAGAAGCGTTGAAACGCAGGTTCGAGATCGCCGTGCAGTACCAACGTAGCGTCAGCGCCCAGGTAATCGAATACGGTTGCGGTTTCTTCAAAAAACAGCGGCAGGTAGTACTCGATACCGGCCGTCGCCACGCCAGCCCCAATGTCTTTGTAGATTCGGCTCTTGGTCGGATCACCCTCAACCAGTTCGCGCCAACGCCGTCTGAACTTGGTGCGACTCTCCTCGTCCATCGGAAACTCGCGTCCTGGCAACAAGCGCACTTCGGGAACCGGGTACAGACTGCGTTGGCTGTCAGGGTCAAAGGTGCGGATCGAATCGATCTCGTCGTCAAACAGATCAACCCGGTACGGCACCAACGAGCCCATGGGGAACAAATCGATCAATCCACCGCGAACTGCATATTCGCCGGGACTCACGACCTGACTCACATGGCTGTAACCGGCCAGCGTGAGTTGCGACTTAAGCTTGACTTCATCGAGGTTTTGCTTGACCTTGAAAGCAAAGGTGTAGCCCGCCAGAAAGCTCGGGGGTGCCAGCCGGTACAGCGCCGTGCTGGCGGGGATGATCACGACATCGGCCCCACTGTCTTTGTCGCGCTGACTGATGCGCCACAGGGTGGCGAGCCGCTCGCTGATCAGGTCCTGGTGCGGCGAGAACGTGTCGTAGGGCAGGGTTTCCCAGTCGGGAAACAGGGCACAGCGTAATTCGGGTGCGAAGAAAGGGATCTCTTCGAGCAGGCGCTGGGCCTCGGCGCTGTCGGCCGTAATGATCGCTGTCAGTTTGCCGCCTTGTTTGTCGCGCTGGCTCAATGCGCTGAGCAGCAATGCATCGGCTGAACCCACGGGGCGGGGCAGGGCATAACGTTTGCCGGGTTGAAGTTTGGGTAAGTCCATTGCGCTCTACAAATACAAAACACCCCCGCTGTCTGAGTGGGGGTGTGAAAAGTTCTTGGCTGCGATTTTAACGAGGGCGTAGCCTGGGGTCTTAGAATCCTCTTCATCCCATGATCCAATCACGCCCTGCTGAATCCACGACCACCCGAATCTGGGTTTTGATCCCTTGTGCCGGCAGTGGCAGGCGCGCCGTCGCGAGCGGGGCTGCACTAAGCCCATTGCCCAAGCAGTACCAGATGCTCTCGGGCCAAGCCATGGTGCTGACCACCGTGGCGGCTTTTCTGGCTGTGCCACAGATCACTCAAATTCTGTTGGTGGTCGCACCCGGCGATGTCTTCTTCCAATCACTTGTGGTCCAGGCCGAGGTGGTCGACTGTGGCGGCCCCAGTCGGGCTGTGTCTGTGGCCAACGGGCTGGCCCAGCTACTGTCTTTAGGTGCCCAGGATGTGGATTGGGTGCTGGTGCACGATGCAGCACGGTGCCTGATTACGCCGGAACAAATTACCGAACTGATCCTCGCTTGCCAGACCGACGACGTTGGGGGCTTGCTGGCGCTTGAGTTGACCGATACACTGAAAACAACAGTCGCTGGCCGGGTTGGCAGCACACTCGATCGCAGCGATAAATGGCTGGCCCAAACGCCCCAGATGTTCCGACTCGGCCTATTGCGTCAAGCCCTGGCACAGGCAAGCGAGCAAGTGACTGACGAATCGAGTGCGATCGAGGCACTAGGGCTTCGACCTTTGTTGGTCCCGGGCAGCGCTCAAAATTTCAAGGTGACTTACCCGGAAGATTTTGCATTGGCTGAAGCCGTGTTGCAGATGAGGAAAATATGAAATTTCGCATTGGAGAAGGTTGGGATGTTCATGCCTTGGTGGCGGGGCGCAAGCTCATCATCGGGGGGGTGGAGATTCCCCACAACATGGGTTTACTCGGACATTCCGATGCCGACGTGTTGTTGCATGCCATTACCGACGCTCTGTTCGGTGCCGCGGCCCTGGGCGATATAGGAACCCATTTCCCGGACTCCGATGCCAACTTCCAGGGGGCAGATTCCAGCGAGTTGTTGCGCGAGGCCGCCAAACGGGTGCGTGAACAGGGCTTTGAGATCAACAACGTGGACAGCACCGTGGTGGCTCAGGCTCCGCGTCTTGCGCCTCACATCACGGCGATGCGCCAATGCATTGCCAAGGCCCTGGATCTGGACATCGAACAGGTCAACGTCAAGGCCAAGACCGCTGAAAAACTCGGGCCAGTGGGCCAGGGCCAGAGCATCGAAGCCCGGGCCGTGGTGATGCTGATTACTTATTGACTGTTCCGAAATTCATGACAGCTAGGGGTTGGGTTCTGCCTGAGACCCGCTTGTGTTTGAAGGTCAGAGCCCGGATTCAGGTTTCTTGCTCGCTGAGACGTTTGGTGTGGATGGCTCCGCGGCTGTCCCCCGCCCCTTGGGCTCCTCCTTGATGCCGCTGCGCCACCCACCCCAAGCGTCTCTTTCCAGTGAAGGTTCACGGCGATAGAACACCCGTAACGGTGCCAGGATCAGCTCAGGACAGGGACAAGGTGAACAAGGGACCGCTTGTCATTAATTTGGGACAACATCAGTAAGTGGGGCCAAGGGTGGCGCGATGCCACCGGGAATTGGTGTTCGGTCAACGTTCAGCACCATGGCAACGGTGGAGTAATAGCCGTTGACGGCAATCAGTTCCACCACGCCCTGTTCCCCGAACAAGTCCAGCACAGCTTGGTAGCTGGCATCGCTTACCCGGGTGCTGCTGTGCAGTTCTTGGCAGAAGTTGTAAATGGCTGCCTCATCGGCCTGCATCGCGCTGGGGCGCTGGCCCTGCGCGATAGCTTCGGAGATTTCGGGATTCAAGCCGGCTTGTAACGCCAGTCGCTGATGGGCAAACCACTCGTATTGTGCGGTCCAGTGGCGCGCGGTGATCAGAATGGCGAGCTCATTGAGCCGCATACCCAGGCAGCTTTTGAAGCGCAGGTAAGAACCCGTTTTTTGTAAAAGATCGCCGAGTTCGGGACTGCGCAGAAACACATTGAAGGGGCCACCGACTGAATTGGCACTGGTGTTGGCCGCTGAGCCTGTGACCGCAGCCCGCGGTCCCGATTGAATATTGTTGGCCAGCTCACGTTGGGCTGGCGTCATGTCGTCGAACGTTAAAAGTTTAAAGCGGCGGTTGTCGGTGGTGTCTTGCATAATTTGGGATTGAAAAAGTTATTTAAATTTAGCGTTGACACCATCACGTTGGGTGCGAATTCAGGATTTGAAAATCAGCGAGGAATCAATCTCCGATATGTTGCGCACACCGCATAAGCGCATGCTGCGGATCAATTCGTCTTCCAGAATGGTCAGGGCTCGGCTGGCGCCAGCTTCGCCGGCTGCCACGGCAGCGAACAGGGTGGCGCGACCTAGTAGCACGCCCTGGGCGCCCAGGGCCAGTGCCTTGAGGATGTCACTGCCGCGACGAATGCCGCCGTCGAGTAAGGCCGGGATCCGGCCTTGCAGGGCAGCAACCACGCCTGGCAAGGCGTCCAGGGTGGCCACTGCGCCATCGAGTTGGCGTCCGCCATGATTGGAGACGATTAACGCATCGCATCCGATGTCGGCGACACGAACCGCATCGAGTGGGTTCAAGATGCCCTTGATGATCAATTTACGCGGCCACTGGTCGCGAATCTTTTTCAAATCATCCCAGTCGAATGCCATGTCGTAATTGCGACCCACCGATGGGGCGATTGCGCTGGTGCTGGCGCTTGGCGCTGCCAAGCCCGTCAGGTTTTCCAGTACCGGCATGCCTCGGCGCAGCAGATCGAAGGCCCAGGCTGGACGTTGAGCAAAGCCCCAGATATTTTTGGGCGTGAATTTAAACGGGACTGAGAAATCATTTCGAAAATCGCGCTCACGTTTGCCGCCCACAGGCAGGTCGACCGTGACTACCAGGGCTTCGTAGTCGGCGACCCGCGCCCGCTCAATCATTCGACCCAGAAAATCTTTGTTGCGCAGCAGGTAGGCCTGAAACCAGAGCCGCCCGGGCGCTGCATTGGCAATTTTTTCAATCGAGGTGGTGGCTGTGGTGGACAGGGTGAAAGGAATGCCGACGCTGCTGGCTGCTTTGGCCAGGGCAATGTCGGCACCGGGTCTGCCAAAACCGACAGCGCCAGTCGGTGCCATCGCGATAGGGAGCCGGGATTGGGCGCCGAGCAACAGGGCATGGGTATTGATCCAGGAAACGTCGCGCAGGACCTGGGGCAGCAGGCGGATACGCTGAAAAGCCGACCGGTTGTCAGCCAAACTCAGTTCGTCTTCGGCGCCACCGTCGTAAAAATCAAAAATGGACTTGGGCAACCTATGTCGCGCAGCGCGCCGGAAATCTTCGATAGCGTAGGCTTGGCTGGCGTTGAACCCCACTTCAGTTGCTTTCGGGTTTGATGTTGGCCGCTTTGACTACTTGCTCCCAACGAGCGTAGTCGCGCAACAGGTAGTGCGCAAACTCGGCCGGGGAGTCTCCGACGATCTGGGCGCCTAGTTTTTCGAGTTGGATTTTGACATCGGGTTTGGCCAGAGCCCGGACCATGGCCTCGTGCAATCGGTTGACCACGGCCACCGGTGTGTTGGCTGGCCCCAGCAAACCAACCCATGGCGCTGTTTCTTCAAAACCGGGAAAACCGGACTCCGACAGGGTTGGGGTGTCGGCGAATTGTGGCAAGCGCTTGGCGGTGCCGGCGCCCAGCAACTGCAGTCGTTTTGCCACCACGTTATCGGCAATGCCAATCACCGGGTAGAACATGAAATCAACCCGACCCGCCATCACTTCGAGCAGCGCCGGGCCGTTGCCCTTGTACGGGATGTGCAGCATCTTGGCTTTGGCCAGGGTGGCCAGTAGCTCACCGGCCAGATGACCGGACCCCCCATTGCCGGAGGAGGCAAAGCTCACGGCATCGGGTTTGGATCTGGCTTTCCTCAGCAGATCTGCCATGTTCTTGATGGCTGAATCATGGGCATTGACCGCCACCAGTGGCAGGGTCGCCGCATTGGAGATCGGTGTGAAATCGGTTTTGGGATTGAAGCCGGCTTGATCCCCGAGCAGAATCGGGTTGACGTTCAAGCCGAGCGAGGAGAACAGCAAGGTGTAGCCGTCGGGCACAGCATGCTTGACTTCCCGGGTTGCAATCATCGAGCTGGCGCCGGCCTTGTTCTCCACAATGACGGTTTGACCCAGACTGACGCTCATGTCCTTGGCCAACACCCGGGCAATCACATCGGTTGGGCCGCCTGCGGCAAAGCCGACCAACAGGCGGATCGGGCGGGTTGGGTAGGCGTCTTGGGCCAGTGCTGGGAAATAGCCGCAGCTGAGCAGGGCCAGGGCGGCAACACAACGGGTCAAACTAGAGTTCATAAAGCGTCTCACGGGTTTAGGCGGGTGTTGGGAAATAGCGGTCGGCCATCACTTGGCATCTCTTGATGTACCGGTGTTCGCTCGGTCTATAGTCAGGGAGAGCGTTGTGCAGGGTGCCCAGGTTGTCCCACATCAGAACATCACCAACCGTCCATCGATGCTGATACTGGTATTGGTTCCGCACCTGGTGTTCAAACAGAGTGGCCAACACGGCATCGCTTTCCTGGACCGGTAGCTCGTTGATACGCATGGCGTAGCCGGGGTTGGCGTAAAGCACTTTTTTCCCGGTGATCGGATGGGTCAAGAAAATGGGGTGAGCCACCGGCGGTTTGGCCTGGCGTTGGGCATCGCTCAGGGGAGGACGGCTACTGCCTCGTTCCAGTCGCATCATGTCCCAAAATTTGGCAAAGTCGTGGGTGATGGTCATGCCCGCTAGCCTGGCTTTCAAGTCGTCGGACAGGTCGGCGTAGGCGGCATGCATATTGCAAAACGCGGTGTTGCCCAGGGGCTGGCCGTCACGGTGCGGGATTTCCAGAGCGTACAGCACGTTGCTGAAAGCGATGGTCTTGCTGTAGGACATGTCGGTGTGCCAGTCCTGTCCGGCATCGCTCAGTCCCATGGGTTTTCCCTGATCGTCGACCTTGTTCGACAAGATCATGATTTCCGGAATATTGGGATCCTGGTACATATTGGCGACATTGACTTCAAGGGTGCCAAAGCGCTGGGCGAAATTCTTGAGTTGCAGAGAACTCAGGGTTTGCTTGGGATAGCACAGCACGCCGTACTGACCCAGTGCTTGCTCGAGTTCCTTGTACTGTGCTTGACTCAGGGGCTGCGACAGATCCAAGGCCTCGACCCTGGCACCCAGGGTCTGGCCGCTTGGAACTATGTTCATGGGTTCTCCTTTGATCTGTTACGGCCAAGCTTGAAACTCAGATCTTCGCGTAAAGCAATTCTTAATCATGGCCAAAGTCCTTTAATGAATCAGCAGTGAGCCTGCGACGGTCATGGCTGAACCCAAAATGGCGGCAACGATCAGCCACCAGCCCGGGACCATGGTATCGCATGCTCGGTTCGGGCTGGCGCGGTCCCGAGCGAGAGCAACTGGCAGATCTTTCGCTGCTGGCAATTCAGTCGTCATCAGTGCCACCGCAGTCGTGTCATTGATATCGGTTTGAGGTGACAGTTGTTGGCGAAAGGCGTTGAAGAAATCGTCCGACATTTTTTTTGCCACGCTGTCGATCAAACGGGAACCGACCTGGGCCAGTTTGCCGCCAATTTGAGCCTTGGCCGAGTAACTCAGCTGGGTTCCTTCTGCGCAGGGACTCAAACTCACCGAGGAGGAGCCCTTGGCAAAACCCACGGCACCGCCCTGTCCT
>CAXNKH010000085.1:0-6745 GCA_964202765.1 Burkholderiales bacterium
ACGAGATTGATAAAATATCGCGCAAGTCGGACAACCCTTCGATCACTCGCGATGTCTCGGGCGAGGGCGTGCAGCAGGCCTTGCTCAAGCTGATCGAGGGCACCATGGCCAGCGTTCCTCCGCAAGGTGGGCGAAAGCATCCGAATCAAGATTTCGTGCAAGTTGACACCACCAACATTCTGTTTATTTGTGGCGGTGCTTTTTCTGGGCTTGAAAAGGTCATTGAAAACCGGACCGAGTCTTCCGGTATCGGTTTTGGTGCAACGGTCAAAAGCAAGGAAAACCGCAGTTTGACCAATGTGTTCAAAGAAGTCGAACCCGAGGACTTGATCAAGTTTGGCCTGATTCCCGAACTGGTGGGCCGGCTGCCAGTGGTCGCAACCCTGGCCGAGCTCAATGAAGAGGCTTTGGTGCAAATTTTGACCGAGCCGAAAAATGCACTGGTCAAGCAATACGGCAAGCTGTTGGCCATGGAGGGCGTCACGCTGGAGATTCGGCCCGTAGCCCTCAAAGCCATTGCGAAGAAAGCGCTGGCACGCAAAACCGGCGCCCGTGGTCTGCGCTCCATTCTGGAGTTGTCTCTGATAGACACCATGTACGATTTGCCCAACATGACCAATGTCGAAAAAGTGGTGGTTGACGAATCCACCATTGAAGACAACAAACCACCGTTGTTGGTGTATCAGGATGTGGCCAAAAAAGCCTGAGGTGATGCCCATCACCACCCCAGGGCTTGAAAATCAGCACCTGCAATCCATATTCAATAGGTAACAAAAAGGTTCCCATGTCCGGTCACACCCCCCTGCCTGCCACACCGATTGATCTTCCGTTGCTGCCTTTGCGCGATGTGGTGGTTTTTCCGCACATGGTGATTCCATTGTTTGTCGGTCGGCCCAAGAGCATCAAAGCGCTGGAGTCGGCTATGGAGTCAGAGCGTCGCATCATGTTGGTGGCACAGAAGGCTGCCGCCAAAGATGAGCCTCTGGTGTCGGACATGTTCGATGTCGGCTGTGTCGCGACTATTTTGCAAATGCTCAAGCTACCCGATGGCACGGTTAAGGTGCTGGTCGAGGGGCAACAGCGGGCTCTGGTCAACAAAATTGAGGAAGGTGAAGCCCATTTTTCTGCTAATGTCACGCCCGTATTGCCCCAAGAGCAGGTCGCTGGCACGGTGCGCGAACAGGTGAGCAGTGAAGTCGAAGCTTTGCGCCGTGCCGTGATTCAGCAGTTCGACCAGTACGTCAAGTTGAATAAGAAAATTCCACCGGAAATTCTGACCTCAATCTCTAGCATCGATGATGCGGGCCGTCTGGCTGACACCATTGCGGCCCATTTGCCACTCAAGCTCGACAGTAAACAGGTTATTTTGGGATTGTCGGGTGTGAAAGAACGGCTGGAAAATTTGTTCGAGCAGATCGAACGCGAAGTCGACATCCTTAACGTTGACAAAAAAATTCGTGGCCGCGTCAAACGTCAGATGGAAAAGAACCAGCGTGATTTCTATCTGAATGAGCAAGTTAAAGCGATTCAGAAGGAGCTAGGCGAGGGCGAGGATGGCGCTGATTTAGAGGAGCTTGAGAAAAAAATCAAGGCCTCCAAAATGTCCAAGGAGGCGCTCAAGAAAGCCGAGAGCGAACTCAAGAAACTCAAGTTGATGTCGCCGATGTCTGCTGAGGCCACCGTGGTGCGCAACTACATCGATGTCTTGACCGGTTTGCCCTGGTCCAACAAGACCAAGATCAAACACAATCTCGTTAATGCCGAGACTGTTCTCAATGAAGACCATTTCGGCCTAGAAAAGGTGAAAGACCGTATTGTTGAGTACCTTGCGGTCCAGCAACGGGTTGACAAGGTCAAGGCACCCATTCTGTGTTTGGTCGGCCCGCCAGGTGTGGGTAAAACCTCACTCGGTCAGTCCATCGCCAAAGCCACGGGACGTAAATATGTACGCATGGCCTTGGGGGGCATGCGCGACGAGGCTGAAATTCGCGGCCACCGTCGAACCTATATTGGCGCCATGCCCGGTAAGGTGCTGCAAAGCCTGTCCAAGGTGGGCGCGCGCAACCCCCTGTTCCTGCTGGACGAAATCGACAAGCTGGGAACCGATTTCCGCGGTGACCCCTCGAGTGCCTTGCTGGAGGTTCTCGATCCCGAGCAGAACCACAAGTTTGGCGACCACTATGTCGAGGTCGATTTTGATTTGAGTGACGTCATGTTTGTCGCAACGTCGAATTCGATGAACATTCCGCCGGCTTTGCTCGACCGGATGGAGGTGATTCGACTCTCGGGTTATACCGAGGATGAAAAAACCAGTATCGCCCTCAAGTACTTGCTGCCCAAGCAGTTGAAAAATAATGGGGTGAAGGACAACGAGTTGCTGGTAGGCGAAGATGCGGTGCGCGACATCGTTCGCTACTACACACGCGAAGCTGGCGTACGTTCGCTCGAGCGTGAACTGGCAAAAATCTGCCGCAAGGTGGTTAAAGGGCTGCAACTCAAGAAAATGCAGCCTCAGGTCAACGTGACAGCCAACAACCTCAACGAATTTTTAGGTGTGCAGAAATTCACCTATGGTCGGGCCGAAGAGAAGAACCAGGTGGGCCAAGTGGTCGGTCTGGCTTGGACTGAAGTCGGTGGTGACCTGCTCACGATTGAGGCTGCACTGATGCCTGGTAAGGGTGTCATCACCCGCACCGGATTGATGGGCGATGTGATGAAGGAATCGGTCGAAGCAGCCCGTACCGTGGTGCGTAGCCGGGCTCGCCAACTGGGAATTCGAGACGATGCTTTTGAGAAGAAGGATGTGCATATTCACGTCCCTGATGGCGCAACCCCCAAGGATGGCCCAAGCGCTGGAGCGGCCATGACCACGGCCTTTGTCTCGGCATTGACTGGAATTCCTGTGCGGGGCGATGTGGCCATGACCGGTGAGATCACCCTGCGTGGCGAGGTCACTGCCATTGGTGGCTTGAAAGAGAAACTGCTGGCTGCACTGCGTGGCGGCATTAAGACCGTTTTGATCCCCGAAGAAAATGCCAAGGACCTGCAGGAAATCCCGGACAATGTCAAAGAAGGTCTGAAAATCATTCCGGTTCGCTGGATTGATCAGGTGCTTGAGATCGCGCTGGAAAGAGCGCCTACCCCCCTGGTGGACGAAGAACCTGCAGTAGCAGTCGAACCACCCGCTGGCTCAGAAGTTTCGCCCCAGCTGGGCGAGTCCATCAAGCACTGAAAAACTAGAGCTACGATTCGAAGCCGCCTGTAAAGTGCGTTACAATTCGATACTTGAAACGCGGGAATAGCTCAGTTGGTAGAGCGCAACCTTGCCAAGGTTGAGGTCGAGAGTTCGAGACTCTTTTCCCGCTCCAATTTTAAAAGGGAAGCTCAGGCTTCCCTTTTTGTTAACAAGATAATTTGGCGCGATAGCAAAGCGGTTATGCACCGGATTGCAAATCCGATCAGCCCAGTTCGACTCTGGGTCGCGCCTCCATCTCACTTGCCCGGGTGGTGAAATTGGTAGACACAGCGGACTTAAAATCCGCCGCTTTCCTGCATAAGGGGCGTACCGGTTCGATTCCGGTCCCGGGCACCATGGGATCATTTTTAACGTGTCATAACTCGTAAAAATCCACCTTCCTCATTGGAAATCGGGTTTTTTTGTCTCATGCGGTTTCACCGGATAACAGGACATACTGCCAAAAGACAGCATTATGGGCTCGCCCGGGGATCCACAGAGGCCAGGCTCACTTCTCGACAAACCCGGTGAACTGGTAGGCCAGCGTCAGCCCCACCAAGTTAGCCTTGAAATCGCCCTTTAGTGCATTGATGCGCCCTGCAGTAGCCATGAGCGACAGAGATTTCGACAGGTGGTAGCCTACGGAGGCATTGGCTTGGCCCACCAGGCCACTGCCGACCGCCAAGCCACCGCCGCCCGCGGCACCCAACAGTGCTTCGCCTTCCACAAACCAACGCTCCGACACAGGCCATTGCGTGCCCACGCCAACTTGGCCCGTCATGTAGGCGCCGGCCTTGCCCGCATAGGCGGCCAGACCCTGTCCGGTCACAAACCAGTGGGGTGACACAAAGTAGTCAAGTTGCACACCCAGGTTGCTCACCGACTGGTCAACAAACTGGTTACGCCACTTGGGGGCGGCCTTGAAATAGGTTTGGTTTGCCACTCGCACCCGCAGGTTCTCGGTGTCAAAGTCGCGCAACGCGCTCCAGGGGGGGGCTGTTGGGGGGACGCTGGGTAAACCGAACTGGTAAATCAGTTTGAGGGCCACGCTACGCGCTTCGAAGCTGCGGGACGGTGCACGCACTTCACCGACCGTCAACTCCAGTGCGGTGCGCTTGGTCACGTTTTGTTGCAACGATGCGCCTGCGTCCAGCAACAAGCCACCACCGGTGTCCACGCCACCACCACCGGCAGGGCCCACCGCCGCATGGAACTTGATGGCGGTGCTGCGCGACAGCGGCAGTCGGTAGCCGCCGCCGGCTAAAATTTGCATGTAGCCTGCGTTCTGGCCACCCATGGCGCCTTCGGACTCAAGCTTGAGGAACCAGCGTTCGTCCAAATAAGACAGCCATTCCACACCGAGCAACTGCATGCTGCTGTGTTGCGGTTGCCCACCATCGCGCACCACGGAAGACGGGATTTTGTAGCTGCGTGCCACCACAGCAAATTCGTTGGGATTGGCTTGTACTGCATCCATCCACGCGCTGCCACTGTTGGGCGAGGTGGTAGTCCAGCCTCGACCCAGCAAGCTGTTAAACGAGTATTCGTACTGTAAATAAGGCTGCGTGCTGGCAATCAGGCCCGACGGAAACCGCACATGGCTCACGCCGAAGCCGAAGTTGCCGTAGCCTGCGCTCCGGTAAGTCAAGCCCGCGTCAGCGCGTAGCATCAGGCCTCCGCCTGACAGGTCGCCTCTGCCGCGCCCGCCACCAGCCCCCACAAACAGCCCCGCATGGCTCAGCCAGGAGGGGCTCAGTCGCTGCTGCACTTCGCCCGCCACGCCCAGCGTAATGAAGCCGCCGAGTTCTCCGCGCACGGCGCCATAGGAGCCGATCCCTAGCCGCAACTTGTCGCTCACGTCAAACAGTAGATCGCCCCCCACCATGCCCATTTTTTCCCCGCCGGGCAGTTTGAGTGTTTCAGAGGTCAAGCGCCAGGCCGTAGGGGTGGGCTTCAGATCGGCTGGCGGCTCAACGGTGTCCTGTGCGAGGCCGGTCATGGGCCAGCATAGGGCACCTGCACACAAGCTGGCGATGGCCAGGGGTAGAAACCGGGGGACGTTGCAAGCGGTGTGTTTTAGGGAATATGTCATGATTGCGATGGCATGGCTATTGGGCTACTCCCGGAAGGATGCAACGTCCTGAAATGAACATGCGGACATTTTGTCCGCAACCCCGCCGACAAGCTGCACACCAATATGCAAGCCAACGTGGACGCAGCCTGATGCAAGCACTTGGAGCTCAAGGCGCTGGCCCGCTGCGCACCACTGATGAAGGCCCATTACCCGCTTTGACCCCCTTGCACACCGGATTTCTTCAAGAAGCCCGGCGCGCAGAACTGAAGTGGCACAATCAATCATAGCGCGTCAAAAACCCGACGAAGGGGACACTTTGAAAAATAACGGTACGCTTGACGGTACTTTTTATAAAAGAACCCAGCACTACACTAGCATCGACGCTGGTTGCAGCCATAAATGTGATTCCGGTCCCGGGCACCAAATCCCAGTCTTGAGTACCAGCCTTAATTGGTTTGAAAACCACTGGCCTTGATGATACGGGCCCAGGTTTGGGTGTAGGCGCGTTCGCGGCTTGTCAGTTGCTGCGGCGTCATGTGGCCAACGGTCAAACCCATGGCCGTCAGGCGGTCACGAACTTCGGGCAATGCGATGACCTTGGCAACAGCCTCCGAGAACCGATCTACGATTGCCTTGGGTGTACCAGCCGGCGCAAAAATGCCGTAGTACGGCACATCTTCAAAACCCGCCAACCCCAACTCCGCAAAAGTCGGTACCTCAGGTAAGGCCGCCTGGCGTGCGTTACCCAGCACCGCAACGATGCGAACCTTGCCCGCCTTGTGGTTTTCGATGAAATCGGGAATCGACGCAACGCCGGCGTTGATTTGGTTGCCTAGCATGTCAGCCATCATGGGGGCACTGCCACGGTAGGGCGCGGCTTGCAAGTCCAAGCCATATTTCTGACCAATGAGTTTGACCAAGAACTCGGGTACCGATGCAGGTGCCGGGACGCCAACGGTCCCCTTGCCTGTACCAGCACTGCGTAGCCAGGCCAGGTAGTCGTTCCACGACTTGGCCGGCGTTCCGCCGGAAACAGCCAGTGCATTGACGAAGGTGGCAAAGCCAGCCACTGCAACAAAGTCTTGGGCAGAGTCAAAGCCCGGGTTTTTGATCACCAGGGGCAGGATGGAGATGGTGTGGTCATGCGAGAGAAAAAAAGTGCTGCCATCGGGTGGTGCAGCTTTGAGCGCCTGGGCTGCGATTTGACCGCCAGCACCCGCGCGGTTTTCAACAATCACCGGGCTACCCAATTGGTCCTTCAGTTTGTCGGCCAAAATTCGGGCAATGGCATCTGTTCCGCCACCCGGCGGAAAACCCACCATCAGTTTGATCGTTCCGGTTTGAGCTTGGGCCAAGCTCGTGAATAGAATTACGCTCAGCGTCAGTGTCTGGCGCAGCAATTTGAGCGGTCGCTGCAATGAAAAACTGTTCATGGT
>CAXNKH010000086.1:0-6671 GCA_964202765.1 Burkholderiales bacterium
AACCCCTCGCTGCGTCCGTCCATGCCGTTTGCCCCTTTGAAAGACTTCAAGGCGGTCGGCCAGACCATGTCGGTTCCGATGGCCATCGCGGTCCATCCTTCGTTACCGGTGAATACCCTGCCAGAGTTGATTGCGCTGGCTCGTGCCAAGCCGGGTGAAATTTCCTACGGCACGCCGGGAACTGGAACCACGCATCACATCATGGGTGAAATGCTCAGCCTTTCTCACAAAATCCAGTTGATGCATACCCCGTTTCAGGGTGCGGGTCCAGCCCTCACGTCCATCAGTGGCGGCCATGTGAAGATGGTTTACCTGAACGCCACCGAGCTCGCGCCTTTTGTGAAAAGTGGCAGGTTGCGCGCCCTGGTGGTCACCTCGGCCGAGCGTGCCGAGGTGATGCCCGATGTGCCGACCATGCGCGAGGCCGGTTTCCCCGAGCTCGAGGCCAGCAACTGGAGTGGCATGGTGGTGGCCAGCGCGACACCACCGGCGGTGATCGCCCGCCTCAATGCCGAGTTGACTAGCGCGCTGCGCCATCCCGAAACCGCTGCCAAGCTCAAGGGCCACGGCATGACGCCGATGCCTGGAAGCCCAGAGCAGTTTGCTGAGTTCTTGCAGACGGAAACCCTGCGTTACAGCAAGACCGTGCGCGAAGCAGGTATCAAAGTCGATTGAGTTCGAGCCGTGGCTTAGGGCCCCGCAACGCTGACCTCACAGCCCAGGTGGTAAGGTCGCCAGCAGGCTCAGATTGGCTTGTTCGTAGCCATGGGCCAGTTGCAGCAGAGCCCAGTCGCCTTGGGGTTTGCCGATCAGTTGCAAGCCCATGGGTAGACCCCCAGCACTGAAGCCAGCGGGGATGCTGATGGCGGGCAGGCCGGCAAAAGTGGCGTAAATCACCACCTCCATCCAGCGGTGGTAACTGTCCATCGCCACCCCGTTGATCTGGGTCGGCCAGCGTTCGGTCAGATCGAACGGCCAGACTTGGGCGCTGGGCAGCGCCAGCACATCAAAGCGTTCAAACAACTGCAGCATCTGCTGGTAAAAAACAGTGCGCTGCTGACTCGCTGCCATCAATTGGACACCGCTCAGGTTCAGCGACTGGTCGTACTCCCAAAGCGCTTCGGGCTTGATCAAGGCCCGGTTCTCGGGCTGCTTGAGCAGGGCAGCGACCCGGGGTCCGACCAGGGCTTGACGCCAGACCAGCCAGGCTTGCCAAATGCTTTGCGGTGACAGGCCCAAGGCTGTCTCCTCAACTTGGCAGCCCAGGCTGGAGAAAGCATCCAATGCCTGTTCGCAGGTTTGCAGAACGCCGTCTTGCATCGGCAAATAGCCGTTCAAATTACCCAGCCAGCCGATGCGCTGGCCTTTGACATCGCTGGCCAATGATCCTGTGAACGACTGCCCGTCCTGCGCAATCGACAAAGGTGAGCCGGCAAAATAACCGGCTTGCACTGACAGCAGTCGGGCCACATCGGTCACGCTGCGCCCCATCGGACCCTCGGTCCCGAGTTGGGACAGGAACACATCGAGCGCCGGCGCAGTGGGAACCCGGCCCGCAGACGGGCGCAGGCCAAATACATGGTTCCAGCCGGCAGGGTTGCGCAAGCTGCCCATGAAGTCAGAGCCATCGGCCACCGGGAGCATGCGCTGCGCCAGAGCGACGGCAGCACCGCCGCTGCTGCCACCAGCGGTCTTGGTCGGATCCCAGGCGTTGCGGGTGGCGCCAAAAACCGGGTTGAAGGTGTGCGAGCCCAGACCGAGTTCAGGGGTGTTGGTTTTCCCAATCACGATGCAGCCAGCGGCTTTCATCCGGCTGGCCATCAGGCCATCGGCAGCGGGTCTGACGTCTTTCAGCAGCGGGCTGCCCATGGTGGTGGGCAAGCCCTGCACATGGCTCAAGTCTTTGATCGCTTGCGGCATGCCATGCATCCAGCCCATCGACTCGCCGCGGGCGAGTTGGGTATCGCGCTGATCGGCTTGTTGCAGTAGCAAGCCGCTGTCAACCCGGCTGACGATGGCATTGCTCGCCGGGTTCAGCCGGTCGACCTGAGCCAGGGTGGCGAGCATGACCTCGCGGCAAGACACTTTTCTGGCGTGAATGGCTTGCGACAGCGCGACCGCGCTGGTGTGGCTGATGTCCTTCAGTGACGCGGTCAAGCGGCCAGCGTTGCTTTGACTGCGGTCGAGAGCTGACCCATCTCGGCTTTGCCCGCCAACCGGGTCTTGACCGCGCCCATCACCTTGCCCATGTCGCCCGGGCCTGCAGTGCGACCCAACTCGGCGCTGAGTTCGGCAACGATGGTGCGCACTTCAACCGCGACTTGGTCGGCACTCAGGCGTTGCGGCAGATAGGTCTGCAGCACCACGATTTCAGAGGCTTCCTTGTCGGCCAGGTCTTGCCGGCTGGCCTGGACGAAGGCGGCAATCGAGTCCTTGCGCTGTTTGATCAGTTTGTCAACGATGGCCACCACCGCCACATCGTCGAGTTCGATTCGCTCGTCGATTTCTTTTTGTTTGCACGCCGACAACAGCAGTCGGATGGTGCCCAGGCGCTCAGCGTCCTTGGCGCGCATGGCGGTTTTCATGTCGTTGGTGATTTGTTCTTTGAGAGACATTGTTGTTCCTGTCGGATTAAGAAATAAAAAACCCGCGCTGGCTGACCGGGCGCGGGTTTTTCAAGTTCTTGAGGTTGGAAACCTCGAGCCGCCGTTGGCGATCAGAACAGTTTTTTCGGCAACATCATCGCGCGGATACGCTTGTAGTTGCGCTTGACAGCAGCAGACTTCTTGCGCTTGCGCTCAGCCGTTGGCTTTTCGTAGAACTCGCGGGCACGCAGGTCGGTCAGCAGACCGAGTTTTTCAATGGTGCGCTTGAAACGGCGCAGAGCCACGTCAAACGGCTCGTTTTCTTTAACACGGACAGTGGTCATGAGGTCATTTTTTCCGAATTGTGCTCGGGGAAGATCGGGCCCGTGAGCGAAGTCACCCGCTAAATAGTGATGAGGCAGCGGGTATTGCCAGCAAAATCCAAGATTATAGCGGGTTTGATAGGCGAATCAATCGCTGCGAGCGAGAAGCCGACAGGTTTTGGGCGCAGGCATAGGCACTGGCCCAAGCCCACTGGAAGTTGTAGCCACCCAGCCAACCGGTGACATCGACCACCTCACCGATGAAATACAGGCCCGCTTGGTTTGATTCCATGCTCTGGCTGGAGAGGTCCCGGGTGTCAACGCCGCCGCGGGTGACTTCGGCTTTTTTATAGCCTTCGGTCCCGGTTGGTGTCAATTCCAGTTGTGTCAGATTGAGGGCCAGCGCGCTTAGCGACTTGTCGCTGATCTCGTTGATTGGGCGTTGGCAGTCAGGATTTTGCTGGACCCAAGCTTGCGCCAGCCGCGACGGCAGCAGCTGCGTCAATTCATTGATCAGCAATTTGCGCGAGTTGGCCTTGGCTTGCAGCAGGACTTCCAGCGTTGCAGTTTGGGGCGAAAGATTGATCCGTATCGGCGACTTATCCTGCCAGTAACTCGAGATCTGCAAGGCCGCCGGTCCGCTTAAGCCCCGGTGGGTAAACAGCAAATCTTCCAGGAAAGTGGCGCTATTTTTTTGGGTTCCGGTGGTGATCTGAACTGGTAGCGACAGGCCTGACAACTGCACATAGGGCAGCCAGGACGGACCTTCAAAGGTCAGGGGCACCAGGGCAGGGCGCTGCTCGACCAGGCGCAGACCAAACTGGCGTGCTATGCGGTAACCGAAATCGCTGGCGCCGATTTTGGGTATCGACAAACCACCGCTGGCGATCACCATCGAGCGGGCTCGAATTGTCCCTGCACTGCTGTCGATCTCATAGCGTGCGCCATCATCGCCGCCAGTGCTGCGGATCTGAGTCACGTTACAGGGTTGCCAGCGAGTCACTCCGCCCTTGGCGCATTCGGCCAGCAGCAGCTGGATCAAGTCTTCGGCCGAGCGGTCGCAAAACAGCTGACCCTTGTGTTTTTCATGCCAGGCCACGCCATGGCGGTCCAACAGTTCGGTAAAGTCTTGTGGTGTGTAGCGGCTCAGGGCACTGCGACAAAAATGCGGATTGTTGCCGACAAAGTACTTGTGTGGTGCGGCCGGGTCGAGGTCGCGGTTGGTGAAGTTGGCCCGGCCACCACCTGAGATCCGGATTTTCTCGGCTACCTTCTCGCTGTGGTCGATCAGCAAGACCTTGAGCCCGAACTGGCCGGCCACGCCGGCACAAAACAGGCCGGCCGCACCGGCACCAACCATGACGACGTCAAAAGAATGCATGGACCAGAGTGTAGGGAACCGAGTTCAGCACCCGCAAGGCGATTCAGGCTTGGCGTGCCGTCTGGCTAGCGTTCTGGTTATTGGTTTTGTTATCGGTCTGGGCCAGCTCGGCCAAACCCTTCAGCACATCGCCAACCACGATCACGCAGGGGCTGCTGAAATGTTCATGGGCCAGGGTGTTGCACAGCTGATCCAGGGTGGTGACGGCGTGCCTTTGCTTGGGCAGGCTGACGTTTTGGATCAGGGCCACCGGGGTGCTGGCGGGCAGGCCTTGCAGCAGGCCATTTTGAATTTTGTGGGCACCACGGATGCCCATGTAAATCACCAGGGTGAGCCTGGCTTGCTGCGCCGTGGCAGCGATGCAAGCCCAGTGCGTGTCAGCGTCGCCTGGCTTGGCGTGCCCGGTCAGCAGCAACACGCCGTGGGCGTGGTCACGGTGGGTCAGGGGGACGCCGAGCGAGCTGACAGCGGCCAGTCCGGCAGTGATGCCGTTGATTACGCTCACTTGGATGCCGGCTTGCTGCAGGTGCTCAAGCTCCTCGCCGCCGCGCCCAAAGATGAAGGGATCGCCACCTTTGAGGCGAACTACGCGCTCGCCTTCCTGCGCCGCAGTGATCATGAGGCGCTCGATGAAAGACTGGGGTGTTGATTTGCAACCGCCGCGTTTTCCGACCTGGATCACGCGCGCAGTGGGGGCAGCCAGAGCCACGATGGCTTCACTCACCAGATCATCGACCAGCAGCACGCTGGCGCTTTGAATCGCTTTGAGGGCCTTAAGCGTCAGTAGCTCAGGGTCCCCCGGGCCGGCACCGACCAGAGTGCAGCTGCCTTGCAGAACTTGGCCCAGACCTGTTTTGGAGTTCGTCATCTTATTCATAGTTGCTGACACAGTCGCAAGATGTGTTCCACCTGGAGCGCAATCGGCGCTGGAACCGGGATTTGGCCGGCCATCACCTGTTCAATATAGTGTGCGGTTAGGCTTGCGTCAGGGTCGGTCGGCAGTTCGGGTAAGTTGGCCAGGGTGCCGGCCTGGGCTTCTTGCAGCAGGCTGCGCTGTCCGGCTATGAAAGCTTCCATCCGTGGCACGCGGCGCGGGTCGGCCACAGACTCACCTTCAGTGCCACGCAACAGCAAGGCGTTGGACTTCATCAGCTCGAAAGTGGCGGCCATCGAGAGCGCGTATTCGGGGTGGGTGTAGCTGCTCACCACCAAGGCCTTGCCCTGACTCGGGTTCATCAATTTGACCAAGCTGTGGGCTGGGTTGCGCAGACCGACAGCGCGACGTACCTCGAGCAGGCGCTGCAGGCCCGGGCACAGCAAGGCGGTGGGGGCGAAAACGACTTGACCCGGGGCGATAGCAGCAATGGTGCTCAGAGGATGAATTCCCAGCGCCTCCAGTACCTCAGCGGTATAGACCCGGCTCGACTCAGTCGGGGTGCCATGCACCAAAATCGGAAGGCCCTGGCGCGCCAGCAGCAGGGCCAGCAGGGGGGTGAGTACCGGTAATTTGCGCGCGCCGTTGTAGCTGGGAATCACCACCAAGGGCTGGTCGGTTGCGGGTATTCGGTGCAAGCGCTGGTAAGTGGCGTCCAGAAAGCCGGCCATTTCTGCGGCCGTTTCGCCCTTGATCCGCATGGCCAGGCAAAAACCGCCAATTTCCAGATCGGTCACCGTACCATCGAGTACCTGACCGAACAAATCAGTCGCTTGCGCGCGCGTGATAGCCCGCGCGCCGTCTTTGCCGCGACCGATGACCTTGATGTACTGACTGATGCTCATGGGGTAACTATTGTCGGCGAAGCGGCCGGAGCGCGCCCTGGCTGCGGCCGCTTAAGAAAAATAGGCCGAACGGACTTGGTCGTTCTCGGACAGTTCAACGGCTGAGCCCTCAGCCATCACCCGGCCCTGTGACAGCACGTAGCCATAGTGCGATATTGCCAACGTCTGCCTTGCGTTCTGCTCCACCAGCAGCACGGTCATTCCGAGCTCGTTGATGTGCTTGATCACGCGAAAGCATTCTTTTACGTACAGCGGCGACAGGCCGAGTGAGGGTTCGTCGATGACCAGGAGCTTGGGCGCTGCCATGAGACCACGGCCAATCGATACCATGGCTTGTTCTCCACCCGACATGGTTCCGGCAAGCTGCGAGGCACGCTCTTTCAGTTGTGGGAAGACTTCGAAGACGTTCTCAATGCGACGCCGAACTTGCTTGGAATCAGCTTCTAAGTAAGCCCCGAGCGTCAGGTTTTCCAGCATGGTCATGCGTGGGAAAACCTTGCGCCCTTCCGGGATGCAGGCAATACCGCTGGCGATGATTCTGTGGGTCTTTTCACCGGCAATATTTCTGCCCTGCCACCAGATTTCTCCCGCGCGGGCTGGTGT
>CAXNKH010000087.1:0-6651 GCA_964202765.1 Burkholderiales bacterium
CGGCGGCAAACACCAGGGCCAAAGCCAGCAGCGAAAACAGCACCAGACCCAAGGCCATGCTGTGGGCTCCGCCCATATCAAAAGCCTGGACGCGGTCATAAATCGCAATGCTGAGGGTTTTGGTTTCGCCGGGAATGCTGCCGCCGACCAGCAAGACCACGCCGAATTCACCCAGGGTATGCGCCACCGTCAGCGCCACCCCGGCCAGCAGGCCGGGCCAAGCCAACGGCAGCTCAATCTTCCAGAAAGTTTGCCATGTACTCAGTCCGCTGACCCAGGCCGCCTCGCGCAAACTGTGCGGCAACGCTGCGAATGAGCGCTGTATCGGCTGCACCATGAAAGGCAGGTTAACCAGCACGCTGGCCAACAGCAAGCCCTCGAAACTAAAGACCAATCGCAGGTTCAGATGGGTCGCAAGCCACTGACCCAGCACTGATCCCTGGCCCAGGCTGATCAGGAGATAAAACCCAATCACCGTGGGCGGCAGCAACAGGGGCAACATCAAGGCGGCCTCCGCCAGCGGCTTGGCGCGCCAGGAGGTGAACGCCAACCAGCGCGCCAGCAGCAAGGCTGGTGGCAACAGTACAGCGGCCGTCAGTACAGCGAGCAACAGGGAAACGCGCGCAGCTTGCCAGTCCATAGTCACGATTATGGGAGAGCCGAGGTGACAAAACCATAACCGCGAAAAATCTCGCGTGCGGCAGCACTTTGCAAATAGTCGTAAAACAAGACCGCCGGCCTGGAAGCGTTCTTGAGCAACACCATGCGCTGGAACAAAGGTTGGTGCAGCGATTCAGGCAAAACCAAATAGCGGCCTGCGCGCGCCAACTCCGGCGCGCTGACCAGCGACAGCGCCGTGATGCCGGCCTGGGCCGCACCGCTGATCACATACTGGGTGGCCTGGGCTATGTTCTCCCCCAGCACCAGTTTGCTTTGCATCCTCTGCCACAAACCGAGTTGCTCAAGCGCCTCGCGCGCAGCCCGGCCGTACGGTGCGTGCTCCGGGTTGGCAATCGCAAACTTATGGATTTGTCCCCAGCGCGCCATCAAACCTTGTAACCCCGGATCGAGCGCCAAGTCAGAGGACCCGGGAACCAAAAGCACCAGCCGGCCCCGACCATACAAAGCGCCGTGATCGGCCTGCTCCCCGCTTGGCCCGGCCACGCGCCGGCTCAAGCCTGCAGCCACCAACTGCCCGACCAGCGCCTCATCGGCCGACAAGAACAGGTCGGCTTTCAAGCCCTGTTGCAACTGCCGCGTGTAATTACCCGAAGAGCCAAAGTTCAAGTCAACCAGCTGCCCAGTATCTTGCTGAAAGCGACTTGCAATTTTAGTGAGCACAAACTTCAAGTCGCTTGCAGCCAGCACACGGATGGGTTTTTCCCCTGCGCCCCAAGCGCTTGGACCGCCCAGCCAGGCCAAGCCCAACAGTAAGCCCCGGCTTAAACAATGGCGCCGGTTCACAATTTCTTTTCGGAAAAATCCATGCTTCAATTATGCAGGTCACCTCTAGGGTTTGCCGGTCTGGTCCCGGGTCCTCGATGGGAGTATGCTTGCCCCCTTTCAGTGGCAAAATCTAAACCTGAACCCGGAGCTTTTTCAATGAATTCACCCGCGATGCAGGGCCTGTCAATCCAGGCCCCAAGCCACGTCAAGAACGCCAAACTGATCGCCTGGGTTGCCGACATGGCTGCACTGTGCAAGCCCGAACAGATTTACTGGTGCGACGGCAGCGACGAAGAATACCAACACCTGTGCGACCAGCTGGTCAGCGCCGGCACCCTCAAGCGGCTCAATCCGGTCAAGCGCCCCAATAGTTTTCTGGCCAACTCCGACCCTAGCGACGTGGCCCGGGTAGAAGACCGCACTTTTATTTGCTGCGAAAAAGAAATCAACGCAGGCCCAACCAACAACTGGGTGGCTCCAGCTGCGATGCGCGCCACCCTGCACCCGCTGTTTGACGGCTGCATGAAGGGCCGCACCATGTATGTCGTGCCGTTTTCGATGGGTCCTTTGGGTTCACACATTGCCCACATCGGCATCGAGCTCAGCGACAGTCCCTATGTGGCTGTCAGCATGAAAATCATGACGCGCATGGGCAAAGCGGTGTACGACGTGCTGGGACTGGACGGCGAGTTTGTTCCCTGCCTGCACACGGTCGGCGCACCTTTGGCCGCGGGTCAAGCCGATGTGGCGTGGCCGAGCAACAGCACCAAATACATCGTTCATTATCCGCAAACTCGCGAGATCTGGAGCTACGGCTCGGGCTACGGCGGCAATGCCTTGTTGGGTAAAAAATGTTTTGCCTTGCGCATTGCATCGACCATGGGCCAAGCAGCCGCGGGTGGCGCCGGCGGGGATGCAGGCTGGCTGGCCGAGCACATGCTGATCCTGGGCGTCACGTCTCCCCAGGGCAAAAAATACCATGTGGCGGCCGCCTTCCCCAGCGCCTGCGGCAAAACCAACTTCTCCATGCTGGTGCCGCCAGCGGGTTTTGAAGGCTGGAAGGTCACCACCATTGGCGACGACATTGCCTGGATCAAGCCAGGTGCAGACGGTCGGCTCTACGCCATCAACCCGGAAGCCGGCTATTTTGGCGTGGCGCCGGGCACCAATACCCTGACCAACCCCAACTGCATGGCCAGTCTGAACCGTGACGTGATTTTCACCAATGTGGCACTGACCGATGACGGTGACGTCTGGTGGGAGGGCATGGAAAAAGATTCCCCCATGCCCGATCATTTGATCGACTGGCAGGGGCGCGACTGGACGCCAGAGATCGCCCGGCAAGCCGGCCTGGATGGAAAGCCAAGGTTGGCCGCTCACGCCAACTCCCGCTTCACGGTCACTGCGCTGAACAACCCGGCGCTCGATCCGGCCTGGGACGATCCCGCTGGCGTGGCTATTGATGCTTTCATTTTCGGTGGTCGGCGCTCCACCACGGTGCCGCTGGTGACCGAAGCCCGCGACTGGGTCGAAGGCGTTTACATGGCGGCCACCATGGGCTCGGAGACCACCGCTGCCATCGTCGGCCAAGAGGGCGTGGTGCGGCGCGACCCCTTCGCCATGCTACCGTTTACCGGCTACCACATGAGCGACTATTTCCAACACTGGCTCGATCTGGGCCAGAAGCTGGGCGCCAGCGGCGCTCGCCTGCCGCGCATTTACACCACCAACTGGTTTCGCAAAGACGCGGCTGGCCGGTTTGTCTGGCCCGGTTTTGGTGAAAACATGCGCGTACTCAAGTGGATGATTGACCGCATTGAGGGCAAGGTCCAAGGTCAGGAGCATGTATTCGGCGTCAGCCCGGCCTACGACGAGGTGACCTGGACTGGCCTGGACTTCAGCCCAGCGCAATTCGACATTGCCACCCAGATCGACAAAACCGCTTGGCGCAAAGAAATGGTCTTGCACAGCGCACTGTTTGAGCAACTGGCCCACCACCTGCCACAAGAGCTGCGTGCGACCAAGCAGAAAATTGAAGACCGCTTGGCGGCCTGAGCGCAGCACCTCTTGCCCTGAACCAGCCAGGGGCGCCGCAACAAAAAAGCCACCCTAAGGTGGCTTTTTCCAACGCTTGCCGCTTATTCGACTTCAGCACGGGCGATCGCGGCGCTGATGTCAGCCATCACGCGATAGTCCTTTTGGGCCATTTCCCACATGCGGGCGTCAGCGTGGGCACGGGCACGGGCTTGGATCCAGCCACTCAACCGGCGAACAATGCCGTTGGATGCGGCACGGGCTGAATCGGCCAGCAGTGCCATCACGGCAAAACCCAGCGAGCACAACAAAACCCAGGCGGCCAGCAAATGACCGTCGTCCCAGGTGTCAACCAGCTGGTCAGCCACCACCACCAAGGCGGCGACCATGGCGGCAAGCAGCAGGGCTGCCAGGCTCTTGGTGCCGTTAAAGCCTGTGCGCCGTTGCTGCACAACGGCAACAAATGCCTCCGCACGTATCACGCCAGGATGCACGGCGGGGAAATCGGTATTTACAAAGCTGGTCATGGCAGGTTTCCTTTAAGAGTGTTGAATTAAATTGGGCCAACGCACCGATATTAGGGTTTTTGCTTATATGACTCAACTTTATCTTTGTGATGTAATACATTCATATTGGTGATAATTAAGTGGGCTCTACCCCACGACCCAGCCCATGAATCCTCTGAATTTCCGCACGCTCGATCTCAACCTGTTGCGGGTCTTCAACGAAGTGATGGCCGAGCGTAGCCTGACCCGCGCCGCCCACACGCTGTCGCTGACCCAACCTGCCGTTAGCAACGCTTTGCGCCGTTTACGCGAAACCCTGGGCGACGATTTGCTGCGTCGCAGCGGCCAGGGGCTGGCGCCAACACCCAGAGCGCTGGCCATCTGGCCTTCGGTGCAAGAGGCCTTGGGCCAGTTGCGAAGCACGCTGGCGCCCGCGGACTTTGTTGCCTCGCAGGCCAACCAGACCTTTGTCTTGGCCATGGCCGACGCCACCGCCGCCGAGCTGGTTCCCGGCTTGGTTGAAGTGATGGACCGGGACGCATCGGGCATTTCGTTGCGCGTGATACCTCTGTCCACCCGCGACCCGCGTGCCATGCTGACGGCCGAATCGGCTGATTTTGCGATTGGCTATTTCCCCGCCGTCCTGGCCGACCTGACGGCCCGCGAACAATCCGATCAGGCCGTGGCCTTCTACCACCAGCGGCTGTACCAGGGCGAGTATGTGTGCGTGATGCGGCGCGACCACCCACTGGCCCAGAAACCTTTGAGCCTGGACCGGTTTTGCGCCGCTCGCCATTTGCTGGTGAGCTTTTCCGGTCGCCCCCTTGGTTTTACCGACCAGGCCCTGGCCGCGCTGGGCCGGCAACGGCGCATTGTGCTGACCGTCAACCAGTTTTTCACGGCTGGCCTGGTGGTTGCCAACTCCAATTTGCTGACCGTTCTGCCGCGTCACTTCGTCCGCGTCACCGGCATTGCCGACGACCTGGTGCTGCGCGAATTGCCATTTGCCGTGCCCAGCGTTCACGTCGACAGTCTGTGGCATCGCCGGGTTCACCGAAGTGCTTCCCACCTGTGGCTGCGGGAGGTCTTGATGGAAGTGGCACACAAGGCTTTTTTGCCGCAGCGGACTTAATTCGAAAGGCTGCTGGCGCTGGTGCGCTGAAGGCCAGCGAAAAACCTGCAGCCAGGGCAGGGAATGGCTCAGACGCTAAACTCGGCTCCTTTGTTGAACCCTGCCCTCTGGAGCGCTCATGTCCACGCTTGCCCCGTTTCACCTTGCCATTCCCGTCACCTCGCTGGCCCAAGCCCGCTCTTTTTACGGTGACTTGCTGGGCTGCCCCGAGGGCCGCTGTTCTGAAGAATGGGTGGACTTTGATTTCTTTGGTCACCAAGTCGTGGCCCATCTGGCACCCAGCGAAGCGGGCCACCGCAACACCAGCGCGGTTGACGGCGACAACGTCCCGGTGCGCCACTTTGGCCTGGTGCTGTCAATGGACAACTGGAACAAAATGGCCGACAAATTGCGCGCTGCCAGCACCCAGTTCGTGATCGAGCCCCATATCCGCTTCAAAGGCCAGGTCGGCGAACAGGCCACCCTGTTCTTCCTCGACCCCTGTGGCAACGCAGTTGAATTCAAAGCCTTCGCCGATCCGAGCCGGCTCTTTGCCAAGTAAAGACCCGCCCTGGTCTTCGCAACCAAGACGCGCCCCTGACCTGACAGCAAGATCTGCCCCATCTGTCGCCAGGTTGACACCTGCGCCAGGTCGGGACAGGTCCGAATTCGAGTAAATTAGGGTCATGCTTTTTTCTGTCCCCGCAGGCGCGGCCCGACCGCCCGCCTTTTCCCAAACCGAGTTTCGCAATTCACTGGCCATGTTTGCCACTGGCGTGACCATCGTGACCGCGCGCACTGCGCAGGGCAAGCTGATTGGGCTCACCGCCAATTCCTTCAACTCGGTTTCACTCAATCCGCCCCTGGTGTTGTGGAGCTTGGCCAAGGCAGCCGGTTCACTGGCAGTTTTCAGCACCGGCTCGCACTATGCCATCAACATTCTGGCGGCCGATCAGCAGGAGTTGGCGCGGCGCTTTGGCAGCAAGGTGGATGAGCGCTGGTCCGGCGTGGCTATTGTTGAGGGCGCGGGCGGCGCCCCCCTTTTGGTCGGCGCTGCAGCCACCTTTGAGTGCTTTAACCGCAGCCGCTATGAAGAAGGCGACCATGTGATTTTTGTCGGCGAAGTCGAGCGCTGCAGCCACCGCTCCGGGGCCTCCCCTCTGCTGTTCCACGGTGGCAAGTTCTACGCCGAACACCCACTCTAGTCGTCTTCATGACCCCAGGCCAGTTGCTGGCTGCGCTCGTTGCCGACCGGTGGTTATTTCGGTGGTTTTATTGCGGTGTCGGGGTCGCCCAAGGCCGGGGCAAGAAGCGAAACACCTGCGGGTCGCTCGCATCGACTGTGGCCTTGATCCAGCCCAGTTGCGGCGAACCAAAAGTTTCGACCCGGGTGAAGTTGTTCAACACTTGGCCACTGCTGGCGTGCCGCAGCGGCTGGTTGATTTGGTGCTGGTGCGAATCGCCGTGAACCAAGACCACTTGGCCGGCAAAGCCCTGGGTTTCTTCGCGCAAATGGTTTAGAAAATCGCGGTAACCGGGCAAGGCTTTGCCGGC
>CAXNKH010000088.1:0-6638 GCA_964202765.1 Burkholderiales bacterium
CTGCATGAGGCCGTTCGCAGAAACCAGGCGCGCGGTGCCGACCGTGCCATTCTTGAAATCTCCGGCGGCGTCACGCTGCAGAGCGTTCGTGAACTGGCCCAGACCGGCGTTGACCGGATCTCGGTCGGCGCCTTGACCAAGGACGTGAAGGCCATTGATTTTTCCATGCGATTTTTATAACTTTGTGGGACAGGTCTTCAGCCCTGTCCCCAACTGCGTAGGAGCGTGATGAATTCTGTTATCGATGTCGAATACCAGCAGCCGGTCTCGGCTGCCCGGGACGCGGGCGCGTCCTATGACACCCGTCATGCCTGGGCCCGGGTTCCCCTGGAGCCTGGACCGAGTGAGCGTGCCGCACTCAAAGACAAAATCCGGCGTTTGCTCAATGAGCGCAATGCGGTGCTGGTGTCGCATTATTACGTGCACCCGGACCTGCAAGACCTGGCCGAAGAAACGGGCGGCTTGGTCAGCGACTCCCTAGAGATGGCGCGTTTTGGGCGCGACCACCAAGCACAAACGCTGGTGGTCGCTGGCGTGCGCTTCATGGGAGAAACCGCCAAAATTCTGTCGCCTGAAAAACGCATTTTGATGCCCGATCTGGACGCGACCTGTTCACTCGATTTGGGTTGCCCGATTGATGCGTTCAACGCTTTTTGCGATCAGCACCCGGACCGAACTGTTGTGGTTTATGCCAATACCAGTGCTGCGGTGAAGGCCAGGGCTGATTGGGTCGTTACGTCGAGTTGCGCGCTGGACATTGTGCGTGCGCTCAAAGAACAGGGTCAGAAAATCCTGTGGGCGCCAGACCGCCATTTGGGTTCTTACATAGCGCGTGAAACCGGCGCCGACATGGTGCTCTGGAGTGGCGCTTGCATCGTGCACGATGAGTTCAAGGCCTTCGAACTGCAAGCCTTCAAGCAAGAGCATCCTGGCGCCAAGGTGCTGGTGCATCCGGAAAGCCCGGCCGACGTGGTGGCACTGGCCGATGTCGTGGGTTCGACTTCAGCCATCCTGAAGGCGGCCTCCGAGATGGACGGCCGTGAATTTATCGTTGCCACCGACAGCGGCATGATGCACAAGCTGCGCGCGCTCAACCCTGAGAAAACCTTTTTCGAAGCGCCCACTGCCGGCACCAGTGCCAATTGCAAGAGCTGCGCCCATTGCCCCTGGATGGCGATGAACAGCCTGGCGGGACTGGCCCATGTGCTGGAGACCGGTGCCAATGAAATTCAGGTCAACCCAGCGCTGGGCCGGCAGGCACTGCTGCCGATTGACCGGATGCTGGCCTTTACAGCGGGACTTAAGAAAGGGCTGCCTGCGGGCAGCCTGTTGCCCAAAATCGGTGCCGCATAGCCGAACAACTGGGGTCAGATTCGAATTAGTTGGGGACAGAGCTAAAGGTCAGTCCCGCAAAGCATCAGCCTAGTCGCTTGTCAGCGGTTGCAAGATGACGCGCAAGGCTTGGTGCTCTAAGTAGCTAGCGGTTGCTGCCGGTTCGGCATGTGAGAGCCACGGAACTAGCCCAAAGCAGGGTGCGGCATGTCTTCTGGCTAATTCGTGCTTCAGGCTGGCGATGTTTTCTTCGGCCCAAGGCATGCCCGGATCGATTCGGTTGCCAACCCAGCCGGCCAAGCGCAGGCCACGTGCTGAAATGGCTTCTGCCGTGAGCAAGGCGTGGTTGAGACAGCCCAGACGCAGGCCGACCACCAGCAGGACCGGCAGTCCCAAGTCCACGGCTAAATCGGCGCTGTCCCAGTCCGGCCCCAGCGGGACACAAAAACCGCCAACGCCCTCAACCACCAGCAGGTCGGCGCGCGCAGCCAGTAACTGGGCCGCTTGCAAAACTGTGCTGTGTGAAATGATTCGGCCCTCGAGCTGGGCCGCTAGGTGAGGGGCGCACGCGGCCCTGAACTGGTAGGGCCCGACTTCGCTGGTCGTGAGCGGCACGGAACTCATCCGATGCAAAGCCATCACATCGTCGTTGACCTGCTCGCCATTGATCAGCTCGGTGCCTGCGGCCACCGGTTTGAAGCCGGCACTGCGCCAGCCCTGGCTGTTGCACCAATGCAGCAGGGCCGCGCTGATCCGGGTCTTGCCGATGCCGGTGTCGGTGCCGGTCACAAAACAACCACGCAGTTTCGTCGTTGTGCTCATGTCAGCTTGCGTGCGGCATGGGTCAAGGCCAGAACTAGGCGCTGCACATCCTGCTCGCTATGGTCTGCGCTGAGCGTGATACGGAGGCGAGCACTGCCGAGCGGTACGGTCGGTGGGCGGATGGACGGCACCCACAGTCCTTGCTCCTCCAGGCTCTGGGCCAGATCTAGCGCAGCCTGGTTGTCGCCGACGATCAGGGCTTGGATGGCCGTTTTGGAGTCGCTCAAGTGCCAGCCTAGGCGGGGATTGGCCTGGGTCAGGTGAAGCAGCGCTGAGCGCAATTGGGCAATCAGGCGCAGTAGTTGGGCCCGACGCTGCTCACCCTGCAACCCCCCCATCAACTGCAGGCTCGCGCTCAGGGCGTGGGCCAATGCCGGCGACATGGCCGTGCTGTAAATATAAGGTCGGGCGGTCTGCACCAGGTAGTCGATCAGCGTTGGAGGGGCTGCAACGAAAGCAGCACTCAGCCCAGCGGCCTTGCCCAAAGTCCCCATGTAAATCAGTCGTTCACTGCGCAGGCCGAAATGGGACGGAGTGCCACGGCCTTGGGGCCCAAGCACACCAAAACCATGGGCATCGTCAACCACCAAGCAAGCATCAAAGCGCTCGGCCAACGCCAGCAAGCCTGGCAAATCGGCCAAGTCGCCGCCCATGCTGAACACCCCGTCAGTGACAATCAGTTTGTTGGGGGAGAGGCAGTGGGCTAATTGCTCGGCCAGTTGTACGAGATCGCCATGGCGGTAGATCTGAACGGCAGCTCGGGCCAGTCGGGCGCCATCGATCAGGGAGGCGTGATTGAGTTGGTCGCAAAACAAGGTTGCTTGGCTGTCGCCCAGCGCGGTGAGCAGCGCCAAATTGGCCATGTAACCAGTGCAAAAAGTCAGTGCCTGGGCGTGGGGAATAGCGGGTTCCAGCCACTGTGCCAGCGTATCTTCCAGAACGGCATGGGCCACGGAATGGCCGCTGATCAAATGGGAGGCACCGCTGCCCACGCCATAGCGGCGGCCACCCTCAGCCAGTGCTTCAATCAGGCTAGGATGGTTGGCCAGCCCCAGGTAGTCGTTGCTGCAAAAGGCCAGCAGTTCGCGCTCGGCCTGACCATCCCGGCTGACGCGTTGCAGTGGGGCACAGGGTGACTGCGCCATACGGCGCACGCGCTTGAGCCCTTGGGCCTCGCGTTCAAGCAGTTGGCGTTTCAGGTGGGCTATCAGCATCAAGTTGGCTTTGGTTCAAAGTGTCGTTCAGTGTGGCCAGTAGCCGCTCAGCCAGCCAAACAGCTGTGCTGCCGTCGATCAGATAGGGCGGCATCAGATAGACGGTGCGACCGATCGGGCGGATCAGCAACTCGTGTTCGCGCGCCACCAGATGAAAACGCTCGGCAAAGCGCAGTCCGGCGTGGGCTTGCCGCACATCAAAAGCCCAGATCATTCCGAGATGGCGAAAATGTTCGATTCTCGGGTCAGCTTGCAGGCCACGCAGGGCTGTACTCAGGGCGGTGGCTTGATGGCGATTGGCTTGCAGCACCTGATCTTCTTCAAAGCGATCCAGCACGGCCAGCGCAGCGCGACAAGCCAGCGCATTTCCGCTGTAAGAGTGCGAATGCAGGAAGCCGCGCGCCACATCGTCGTCCAGGAAAGCCTGGTAAATGGGGTCTCTAGAAAGTACCAGCGACAGCGGCAGATAGCCTCCGCTGATGCCCTTGGACAGGCACAACAGATCGGGCCAGATCAGCGCCGAGCCCGCCAGCGCAGCTTGCTCGAAAGCGAAAAAACTGCCGGTGCGGCCGCAGCCGACCGCGATTTCGTCGGCAATCAGGAGCACCTGGTACTGGTCGCACAGGGCGCGGGCCGCGCGCAGATAAGCCGGGTCGTACATGGCCATGCCTGCTGCGCCTTGCACCAGTGGCTCCAAAATCAAGGCGGCGATATGTTGGTGGCGCTCTTGCAGCAGGGTCTGTAGCTCGGCGGCGGCTTTCGCAGCCACGTCGGCAGCGCTCTGGCCCGGTCGGGCTGCGCGGGCGTCGGGCGACATCACTTGGTGGGCGCGCATCAGCAGCGGGTCGTAAACGTCACGGAATACCTGAACGTCGGTCACGGCCAGTGCGCCCAGGGTCTCGCCGTGGTAACTCTGACGCAAACAGACGAACTCGCGCTTGCCTGGGCGCTCGAGGTTGGCCCAGTAATGAAAACTCATTTTCAGCGCGATTTCCACGGCTGAAGCACCATCGCTGGCGAAAAAGCAATGGCCCAGCACGCCACCAGTGAGGGCGGATAAACGCTCTGCCAGTTCAACTGCAGGTGGATGGGTGCAGCCGGCCAGCATGACGTGGGGCAGGCGCTCAAGCTGATCGATCAAGGCCGCATTAATGCGCTTATCGGCATGGCCGAATAAATTAACCCACCAGGAACTGATCGCGTCGAAATAGCGTTTGCCATCCTCATCAAATAACCAAGGGCCTTGGCCGCTAACGATGGACAAGGGCCGAACCTGGGCTGCCCGTTGCATTTGGGTGCAAGGATGCCAGACGCTTGCCAAGCTGCGTTCAACCAGCGAGGCAGGGTGCACCTGGGTCATGGCGTCAACACGGTGTCAATCGCTTGGGCTTTAAGCACAGGGTAATCGCGGCTGAAGTGCAGGCCACGGCTTTCGTGGCGAGCTTGGGCTGAGCGCACGATCAACTCGGCCACTTGCACCAGATTGCGCAGTTCCAGCAAGTCGTTGGTGACATGAAAGTTGGCATAAAACTCCTGGATCTCAGTCTGCAGAAGTGCAATCCGGTGGGCGGCGCGCTCGAGGCGTTTGTTGGTGCGGACTATGCCCACATAGTCCCACATGAAGCGGCGCAACTCGTCCCAGTTGTGCGAGATCACCACAGTTTCATCCGGGTCGGTGACGCGGCTGTCGTCCCAGTCGGGAAGCTTGGCGCTTGGCGGAGTAGGCGTGGCGAGGATGGCGCGCGCTGCGGCTTGCGCCAGCACCACGCACTCCACCAGCGAATTGCTGGCCAAGCGGTTGGCGCCGTGCAGGCCGGTGTTGGCCGTTTCGCCTATGGCATACAGGCCTTGCAGATCGGTTCGACCTTGCAGATCGGTTTGCACGCCGCCACAGGTGTAGTGGGCCGCAGGGACGACCGGAATTGCTTGCCGTGCCATGTCGATCCCCAGCTCCATGCAGCGCGCATAAATATTGGGAAAGTGGGTTGTGAGAAAGGCTTCTGACTGGTGCGTGATGTCCAGAAAAACGCAATCCAAGCCATGTTTCTTCATCTCGAAGTCAATCGCTCTGGCCACCACGTCGCGCGGCGCCAGTTCGGCGCGCGCGTCATGCTGCGGCATGAAGCGGGTGCCATCGGGCAATTTGAGCAAGCCGCCTTCGCCGCGAACCGCTTCACTGATCAAAAAAGACTTGGCGTGTGGGTGGTACAGGCAGGTTGGATGGAATTGAATGAACTCCATATTGCTGATGCGACAACCGGCGCGCCAAGCTGCTGCAATGCCGTCGCCAGTGGCGGTGTCGGGGTTGGTGGTGTAGAGATAAACCTTGCCAGCGCCCCCGGTGGCCAGCAAGGTATGGGGGGCTTTGAAAGTAACGACGCGGTCGGCCCGTTGATCGAGTGCATACAGCCCCAGACACTGCTGTCCGGGCTGACCCAGGCTGCGCTGGGTAATCAAGTCGACCAGCATATGGTGTTCAAACAGCGTGATGTTGGGCGTGCGGCGCACCACGTCAATCAAAGTGCGTTGCACCGCCGCACCGGTGGCATCGGTGGCGTGAACGATCCGACGCTGGCTGTGACCGCCTTCGCGCATCAGGTGCAATTGACCATCTTCTTCATTGAAGGGCACACCCATGGCTTGCAGCCAGGCGATGGCGTTCGGCGCAGCATGCACCACAGCCCGGGTCGCCGCCAGGTCGGAGAGTCCGGCACCGGCGACCAGGGTGTCTGCTACATGCTGCTCCAAGCTGTCGCCTGCGCCCAGCACGGCGGCCAGGCCGCCTTGGGCCCAGGCGCTGGAGCCGTCGCCCATCTCATGTTTGGTCAACACCGCGACACGGTGGGTAGCAGCCAGGTTCAGCGCAGCGGTCAGGCCCGCCAGCCCGCTGCCCACAATGACGGCATCAAATTGGTAGGGGTTGGTCTCAGTCATAAATTTCAAGTTTTAAAAAAAGCGATCACGATTCGGGTGGTGGGGTTCTGTGCAACTGACTGTCAGGCGCTTGAATTTAGCTTCAATAAGCCAGTCGAACATAGATCGGGGCAAAGGCCTCGGCCTGGGTAATCTCGACCAAGGTTTCCTTGGCCAGCTCGAGCAAGGCGATAAAAGTGACGACCAGCACCTGGCTTCCCCTGCTCGGGTCGAACAGTTGCTCGAACTCAAGGAATTTTCGACCTTGTAAATGCCGCAACACGATGCTCATGTGCTCGCGCACCGAGAGCTCCTCGCGACTGATCTTGTGGTGGGCCACCAATTTGGCGCGTTTGA
>CAXNKH010000089.1:0-6632 GCA_964202765.1 Burkholderiales bacterium
GCTATGGTGGCTACCCTGGCTCCAGTCCTCACGTACCTACGACGTGATGCGACTCCTGGCTTCAGTGGGTGTTGTGTTCATCATGTTTCTTAGAATCGGTAAGCACATGGAACTTCTGTCACGTATCAGAGAGTCAGCTAACCACGGCGTGCAAGCGACGCCCGCAAGCGGGGTGCGCCTGACGCCGGACGTCAGGCCGCTAGAGAGGTCACATGATTGAGCTGCTGTCCGATCCGCAGGTGTGGATCGCGTTCCTTACGCTCACCGCGCTCGAGCTCGTGCTCGGAATCGACAATGTCATCTTTATTTCGATCCTGGTTGACAAGCTCCCGAAGGAGCGCCGTGACCTAGCGCGCAGGATCGGCCTGTTCCTCGCCATGTTCATGCGCATAGGGCTCCTGTTCCTGCTTTCCTGGATTGTTGGACTGACTGAGCCGCTCTTCTCTCTATTCCGGCAGGAAATCTCTGGTCGCGACCTCATTCTGATCGGCGGCGGTCTCTTCCTGCTCTGGAAGAGTACAAAGGAGATCCATCAGTTACTGGAGGGCGAAAAGGGCGAAGCTTCGACGGCAGTCCGGGCCACGTTTTCGGCCGTTATCCTTCAGATCACGATCATTGACCTCGTTTTCTCCTTCGACTCAATCATAACCGCCGTGGGAATGGTCGACCAAGTGGAGATCATGATCGCAGCCGTCATTGTTTCAGTGCTGCTGATGATGGCCTTTGCCGGCGGGATCGGACGCGTCGTCTCAGCGCATCCGACGATTAAGATGCTTGCCCTCGCTTTCTTGTTAGTCATTGGCGTCGTGTTGATCGCTGATGGGTTTGATCACCATGTTCCGAAAGGTTATGTGTACTTCGCTATGGCGTTCTCAGTCGCTGTCGAGTTGCTTAACATCCGAATGAGGAAGCGTGCGGTTCGTCCAGCCGAGTTGCACGAGCGCTACACACGAGATGGTGAATGAGTCAGTACTGTTTCAGTAGCGGCCTAACGGGGCGTTAGATGCCTCCAAGACCGTTCACCATGCCGCACATCCTCGTAAGGCACATCGATCAGGCTGTCCACGCCGTCCGCGCAATGACCATGCCCGAGAAGGAGCAGTTGTGGCAACCGACATCCGACGAACGCAGCCGAATCTACTCGCCTCCGTCCTGGTCCAGAACCGACTTGGAACTTCGAACGAAGACTTGGACCTGCTGTTGAACATCCTCTTTGTCTGCTACGAAGCGGTAAGATCGGCCGGCATCGAACTCCCTATGATTTCAGAACAGCCGCAGAAAACATGTCTGGCCAGGGTGGTTGGTCGCGCACAATTTATGGAAGGCCTCTCAAGCGAGCTGCGTCTTAAGGCCTTGGACGATCAGGTTATCAGCCATTCCGAATCGAATCTTCTTGCGCTCGCAATATTGGAGTTACACAAAATCAGGCATGCCAAGCTTGAGTCGGACGCGGGAAAGTATTTCACAATGGCAGCGATCAATTTGGCTGTTGGCGTTCGCGTTGAGACTGTGGCGGCTGGAGGGCACCCAAGTCGGGGCAACGAGGTTCAGACCAAATCCCCTATAATCACCGGCTTCGCAGCGCTTTTGCAGCTCCGCGGCGAAGATATGAAACCCACCTAAGAGATTCCCAATAGAGGAACACCGACCGTGGAAAAGAGCAGCAAGGATGCCAAGCCCTTAGCTTGGACAAACCCTCTTTAAAAGAGAAAACTCATGAAAACGTTCAGCGCAAAACCAGCTGACGTGGTGCACGAGTGGTTTGTGATTGACGCGACCGACAAGGTCCTCGGACGAGTAGCCAGCGAAGTTGCTCTCCGTTTGCGCGGCAAACACAAGGCCATTTATACGCCTCACGTCGATACCGGTGACTTCATTGTCATCATCAACGCAGCCCAACTCCGTGTCACCGGCGCCAAATCGCTGGACAAGGTGTATTACCGTCACTCGGGTTACCCGGGCGGTATTTCGGCTACCAACTTCAAGGACATGCAAGCCAAGCATCCAGGTCGCGCTTTGGAAAAAGCCGTTAAGGGTATGTTGCCCAAGGGCCCGCTTGGCTACGCCATGATCAAGAAGCTCAAGGTGTACGGTGGTGCTGAGCACCCGCACACTGCCCAGCAACCCAAAGTGTTGGCCATCTAAGGAGCTGCAAGATGATTGGTGAATGGAATAATGGTACCGGCCGTCGCAAATCCAGCGTCGCCCGAGTTTTCCTGAAAAAAGGCTCCGGCCAAATCGTGGTGAACGGCAAAGACATTGAGAAATTCTTTGGCCGTGCAACTTCGATCATGATCTGCAAGCAGCCCCTGCTGCTGACCAACCACGCCGACACTTTTGACGTCATGGTCAATGTGGCCGGTGGCGGCGAGTCGGGCCAGGCTGGCGCAGTGCGCCACGGCATTACCCGTGCCCTGATTGACTACGACGCAACACTTAAGCCTGAGTTGAGCAAAGCCGGCTTCGTGACGCGTGATGCGCGTGAAGTCGAGCGTAAAAAGGTCGGTTTGCGTTCTGCGCGCCGCCGCAAACAGTTCAGCAAGCGTTAATCGCCTGCCATTGTTGCAAGTCAGCAGCCGTCGAAGCGCAAGTTTCGACGGCTGTTTACATGGGGCAATGCCCCCACCGCCAAGAGCGGCAAATCAGCCGGGACTGAATTCTTGAGCAAATTGCTGTACTATTGACTCGGTGAAGTTTTGAAACTGTCCCCAACTGAAGGAGGATCGCTATGAGCGCCGTTGCAGAAAATATCCAGACTGAAATGCCGACACCGATTGTCTTTACCGACAGCGCGGCAGCCAAAGTGGCAGATCTGATTGCTGAAGAGGGAAATTCCGAGCTGAAGTTGCGTGTTTTCGTTCAGGGCGGCGGCTGTTCCGGTTTCTCGTATGGCTTTACCTTCGACGAGATCACCAACGAGGACGACACCACCATGACGAAAAATGGCGTGTCCCTGCTGATCGACGCCATGAGCTACCAGTATCTGCTGGGCGCTGAGATCGATTACAAAGAAGACTTGCAGGGCGCGCAGTTCGTGATCAAGAATCCGAACGCCACTTCGACCTGCGGTTGCGGTTCAAGCTTCTCGGCTTGACAGCCAGACCGGCTCAGGCCGGGTAAATCGATCCCAGAATACGGGCGCCTTGGGCGCCCGTAACGCTTTGTAAGCTGGCGGTTTCACCTCTCAGGGTCTTGCGAGCCAGCCAGGCAAAAGCGCTGGCCTCCACTTGCAACACAGGCAGGCCATGCGTGTCTGATGAGTTCACGGTTAATGCAGGCAGCAGCTTTTGCAGCCGCCCCATGAGGAAGCTGTTGAGCGCACCACCGCCACAAACCACCAACTCCTGGCAGTTGGCGGCGTAACGGGTCAACGCATCGGCACAGGTGCTGGCGGTCAATTCCGTCAGGGTTGCCTGGACATCGATGGGGTCCATGGGGGCGCAAACCGCAAGCCGATCTTGCAGCCACTGGGGGTTGAATAGATCGCGCCCGGTGCTTTTGGGTGGGGCTTTGGCAAAGTACGCTTCCTGCCGCAACAAGGCCAATAAATCTTCATTGACTTGACCGGCGGCAGCCCAGCCACCCGCTTGGTCAAACGGCTGGCTGGTGTGCTGCTGGCACCAGAAGTCCAGCAAGGCATTGCCCGGGCCACAGTCAAATCCGATTATTTCGGTCCCCAGCACCGACAGATTGGAAATCCCACCGAGATTGAGGATGGCCAGCTTAGCCCCGCAACGGCCAAACCAGGCTTGGTGAAACGCGGGCACCAGAGGTGCGCCTTGGCCACCCGCAGCCACATCGCGGCTTCTGAAGTCAGCCACCACGTCAATTCCGCAGAGTTCGGCCAGCAGGGCTGGGTTATTGATCTGCACGGTATAGCCCGTGCCATCAAATTCCTGGGGTCGATGCCGAACAGTCTGGCCATGGGCACCAACGGCGCGGATAGCGCTGCGACTTAAACCCGATGCGGACAACAAGTCCTGCACGACTTGGGCGTAGAGACGAGCCAGGCTGTTGGCTGCCAATGCCGCGCGGTGGAGTTCGTCCGGCCCACTGCGGTTGAGTGCCAGGAATTCCCGAGCCAGGGCAGGGGAAAAGGGTCGGTAAGCGTGGTGTAAAACCTGGGCTTGCTCTTCGGTGTGGGCTAGCAAAACCCCATCGACCCCGTCAAGCGAGGTGCCCGACATGAGTCCGATAAAGAGTTCAGTCACCCCAGCAGAAATTACTGGGCACTGACTTGCTGCATCGAAGCCGCAGCCGCAAGCTGGAGTTTGACGGCGGATGCCGTGCGCTCAAACAGGGGGCGGGCCGCGGTGGAAACAGGCACTGTTTCGCTGCGACGGGCAATGGTCATCGGATCTTGGTGTTTGCCGTTGACGCGGAACTCAAAATGCAGATGGGGCCCGGTGGCCCAACCCGTGGCGCCGACTGCGCCGATATTTTGACTCTGGTTGACAGTTTGCCCCCGCGTCACCAGGATCTTGCTGAGGTGGGCGTAAACGGTGGTGTGGTTGTTGCGGTGCTTGATAAACACCACGTTGCCAAAACCACTCTGGCTGCCGGCGAACTCGACCACGCCGTCACCCACGGCACGAACCGCGGTGCCGCTGGCTGCACTGAAATCGACGCCCAAGTGAGCGCGCCAGGTGTTGTGGATCGGGTGCATACGCATCTGGAAGCCGCTGCTGATGCGTGAGAAAGCCAAAGGTGAAGCGAGGTAAGCCCGGCGCAGACTTTCGCCTGCCAGGGTGTAGTAGCCACCCTTGGCTTGCGTCAGGCGTGCGCCCCCGCTGCTGGCTAAAGGCTCTTGGAACCACATGGCCTGGTGGCTGGCGCCCTTGTTCACGAACTCGGCGCTAAGCACCCGACCGGCCTTGAGTACTTCGCCATCGCCAGTCAGGGTCTCGTAAACCAAGGAAAAGCGGTCACCTTTGCGCAAGGCGCGCTGGAAATCGATGTCGCCGGCAAAAATTTCAGCGACCTGGGTGGCGACCGAGTCCGGTATAGCTGCATCATCGGTGGCCGCGAACAAGGAGGTTTGGATTACACCACCGGCGAGCCGGGTTGAAGCTACCATGGGTGCGGTTTCCAGGCGGGAAAAAAAACCGTTCGTCGTTTTAGCAATCACCAGGCGCTTGAAGCTGCTGTCTTCGTCGGGACTCCAGCGCGCTACCATTTTGTGCAGGGCATTTTGAGCGCTGGTTTCAACGGTGATGCTGCGACCGGCGCGTCCGAGCAGTTGTTGGCGGCTCAGCGGGTCGGCGCGCAAAAAGGCTGCTGCTGCTGCGTCATCCACGCCCATGCGCTTGAGCAGCGTGTCAGCCGTGTCGCTGCCACGGGAAATATCGGAGCGAAATAAATTGAACTCGAAAGCGTCGAGCGCCTGAATTTGCGCCTGAACGGGCAGGGGCTGGACCACTTCAACCAGCTCATGCACGGGCAGGTCGGACGGGTCCGGCACCAGGTGAGCCACGGCGAAGGCGGCCCCGCCGCCGGCCAGCGCAAAGCCGGCCAGCACAGTCGTCAGTCGCTTGGGATGCTGCTTGACGATCTGGGAGGCAAAGGTCGCTACGGCTTGTCCAATGGTGATCAAGGAAAAGTTCAAAAAATGTCTCGAGTTCTTGTAAAAATGTAGCCATCCGACAACCGGTATCAGGACTACGCGCTATCGCCACTTAGAATCCAGCGCTTAAACTTGCGACAGTATAACTGCATCAGCACCGGCGAAAGCCGGGAATACCCTTATGAATCAAGCCCTTACCCCCCCATATCCTGTGACAGACCGGGTTCAGGAGGCGCTTGCCGTTTCTTTGCGGGGCTGCGAGGAGCTGCTACCCCAGGAGGATTGGATCAGGAAACTGGCGCGCTCCGAGGCCACTGGCATCCCCTTGCGCATCAAGCTGGGGCTGGATCCAACCGCGCCTGACATCCACATCGGCCACACCGTGGTGCTCAACAAGATGCGCCAGTTGCAGGACCTGGGCCATGCGGTGACTTTCCTGATTGGCGACTTCACCACCATGATCGGCGACCCTTCTGGGCGCAACAGCATCCGGCCGGCGCTGACCCGTGAGCAGGTCGAGTCCAATGCCAAAACCTATTACAAGCAGGCCTCCCTGGTGCTTGATCCACAGCGCACCGAAATTCGCTACAACAGCGAATGGTGTGACCCTCTGGGCTCACGCGGAATGATTGAGCTGGCGTCGCGTTACACGGTGGCGCGGATGATGGAGCGCAATGATTTTCACGACCGATTCAAGGCCGGAACCCCGATCAATGTGCATGAATTCCTTTACCCCTTGATGCAGGGCTACGACTCGGTAGCCCTCAAAAGCGATCTTGAGCTCGGCGGCACCGATCAGAAATTCAATCTGTTGATGGGGCGTCACCTGCAACTTGAATACCAGCAAGAGCCGCAATGCATCCTGACCATGCCGTTGCTCGAGGGACTCGATGGTGTGGAAAAAATGTCCAAAAGCAAGAACAATTACATCGGTATCAGCGAGGACGCCAACACCATGTTCGCCAAAGTCCTGTCGATTTCCGACGCGCTGATGTGGCGCTGGTACACGCTGCTTTCCTTCAAATCCCTGGCAGAGATTACGTCCTTGCAACAAGAAGTCGCAGTCGGC
>CAXNKH010000090.1:0-6628 GCA_964202765.1 Burkholderiales bacterium
CAACATCTTGTACCATGGCGCGATGATTCAAGCACTTCAACTCGCGCAAGCTCTCGCTGTATCACATCAACGCAGGGACAACTACCAATCGCTGCAAACCGTGGAGCTGTCGCTGACGACCGAGCAGGCTTATGTCGTGCAGGACGAGTTGATCGCCTTGCGTTGCAAAGCACAGGCCAGCAGCGTGGTGGGATACAAGATCGGCCTGACGTCGGCGGTCATGCAAGCGATGTGCGGGATTGCCGCGCCGGTTCATGGCCGGATTTTGGCTTCGGGTTTGGTTCCCGAGGGAGCGAGTCTGGACTTGGCGGCCTATGGCCGACTCGGCGTCGAGTGCGAGATTGCCGTGCGAATCGGGCGTGATGTGCCGCAGCAAACGAACACGCTGGAGGCGCTGGCCGGCTACGTGGATGCGATTTGCCCGGCCCTGGAATTGATTGACGATAGAAACGCGGATTACCAGTGTTTGGATGGCCCTTCGTTGATCGCCGACAACGCCTGGAATGCCGGCATCGTTCTGGGGCGCTGGCAGCCCTTGCCGGTTGACCTCATTGATCGCCTCGGGTGCTTGTATTCCCAGGGTCTGCAGGTCGACGAGGCGCGGGTCGGCGATGCCCTCGATCACCCGCTGTCCTCGGCCCTCTGGCTGGTCGCTGATTTGGCGCGACAGGGGCGAACACTACAGTCTGGCATGGTGGTCATGACTGGTAGCATTGTGAAAACCCGATTTCCTGCCAAGGGAGAAAATTGGCGCTATGAAGTTCAGGGACTGGGCGCAGTCGGTCTGAATTTTGAGCCATAACTTAAACCACAAACCAGAAGGAGATGACCATGAATGCGTTAAAAAAATGGGCCCCAAGCCTAGGTGTTTTTTTGTTAGCTTTCAGTGGAGCGGTTTGGGCCCAGTCTTTCCCGAGCAAGCCCATCACACTGATCGTGCCGCAGGCTACGGGAGGTGCAAACGACGTGATTGCGCGGGCACTGGCCAACAAGCTGGGAACCCGGCTGGGCTATGCCCTGATTGTGGAAAACAAGCCCGGCGCTGGCGGCAACGTGGGCACCAGTTTTGTGGCGCGCTCACCCAACGACGGCCATACCCTGATGTTGACGGCGTCAAGTGCCCAAACCATCAATCCTGCGCTGTACCGAAAAGTCCCGTTTGATCCGGTCAAGGATTTCACTCCGATCATGACGATCGCTACAGCGCCCTATGTGCTGGTGGTCAACCCCAGTCTGCCGGTGAAAAATATACCTGAGCTGATTAGTTACGCCAAGGCCAACCCCAACAAACTCAACGCAGCCTCGGCCGGCAACGGCACGGTGAATCACTTGTTGATCGAAATGCTGAAATCGGCCGCGGGGGTTCAAATTACGCACATACCCTACAAAGGCGTAGCAGCGGCGGCCACCGATTTGGTCGGGGGGCAAGTACAGATGAGTTTTGGCAGTTTTGCCGGCATGCTGCCTTTTATTCGCGGCGGGCAGCTGCGCCCCTTGGGGGTGTTGACGGCTCAGCGCACGGCATTGGCCCCGGAGCTGCCGACCCTGGCTGAAGCGGTGCCCGGCCTGCACGTGAACGCCTGGTACGGTTTGTTTGCACCGGCCGGAACGCCCAAGGCCATCATCACCAAAATTTACACCGAAATCAATGAAATTTTGCAAACCCAGGACATGAAAGACTTCATGCAGTCACAGGGCGCCATCGTCAGCTCGAGTACACCCGATGAGCTGGCCAAGTTCGTTGCAGAAGACCTGGTGCGTTGGGCAAAAATTGTCAAAGACGCCAACGCCCAAATTGATTGATGGCGAAGGATAAAACCAATTACAGCTGTACCGAATGCGGCGGCATCAGTCCCAAGTGGCTGGGAAAATGCCCGCATTGCAATGCTTGGAATACTTTGATCGAGTCAGTGATCGAGAGCTCAGCGCCGACTAAAAACCGGTTCGCTGCATTGGCCAAAACCGCTGAGCTGCTGACATTGGCCGACATCGATGCCACCGAAATCGAGCGAACACCGACCGGACTCGATGAACTGGACCGGGTGTTGGGCGGTGGCATGGTCGAAGGCGGCGTGGTGTTGATCGGCGGCGACCCCGGCATTGGCAAATCGACTTTGTTGCTGCAGGCGCTCGATGCCTTGCAACGCGGCGGCAAGAGCACTTTGTATGTGACGGGCGAGGAAAGTGGTGCTCAAGTGGCGCTGCGAGCGCGTCGTCTGGGGTTAGACCATTCGCGGGTCTTGGTGCTGGCCGAAATTCAGTTGGAGAAAATATTGGCGACGTTGCAAGCGCAGCGCCCCGCCATTGCGGTGATTGATTCGATTCAGACCGTGTATTCCGAGCAACTGACTTCGGCCCCAGGTTCGGTGGCCCAGGTGCGCGAATGCGCGGCCCACCTCACGCGCCTGGCTAAATCCAGCGGGATGTGCATTGTGCTGGTGGGTCATGTGACCAAGGAAGGCGCGCTGGCTGGCCCCCGCGTGCTGGAGCACATGGTTGACACCGTCCTGTATTTCGAGGGTGACACCCATTCGAGTTTCCGTCTGGTGCGCGCCATCAAGAATCGATTCGGCGCGGTCAATGAAATTGGTGTTTTCGCCATGACCGAGCGGGGTTTGAAGGGCGTGTCTAACCCGAGCGCCATTTTCCTGAGCCAGCACAGTGAGCCGGTACCCGGTAGCTGCGTGATGGTCACGCTGGAGGGAACGCGCCCGATGCTGGTGGAAATCCAGGCGCTGGTGGACAGTGGTGGCCCGAGTCCGCGCCGTTTGTCGGTCGGGCTGGATCGCGATCGGTTGGCCATGTTGCTGGCGGTGCTGCATCGCCATGCCGGCGTGGCCTGCATGGATCAGGATGTGTTCGTCAACGCGGTGGGCGGAGTTCGCATCAGTGAGCCGGCCGCCGATCTGTCGGTGCTGCTGGCCATCACATCGAGCTTGCGCGGCAAACCCCTGCCCAAAGGTTTTTTCGCCTTTGGTGAAGTGGGTTTGGCAGGTGAGGTGCGGCCCGCGCCGCGCGGTCAGGAACGGCTCAAGGAA
Source organism: Burkholderiales bacterium (assembly GCA_964202765.1). GTDB lineage: Bacteria > Pseudomonadota > Gammaproteobacteria > Burkholderiales > Burkholderiaceae_C > CAXNKH01. The sequence goes on from CAXNKH010000090.1 coordinate 3,039, forward strand.
GCCGCCAAGCTGGGTTTTAGCGTGGCGTTGGTGCCCAAAGCGAATGCGCCAAAAAAACCGGTCGAAGGTTTGACCATCCACGCGGTGGAGCGAGTCGAACAAGCCATGGAAATCGTTCGCTCACTGAGCTGAAAGCACGGGGGGATGAAGGGGCGGGCAAATGAATTGCCCTACGCTTGGATTCAACCGCCTTTGCTAGGGCGTTTGCCGGGGTTTTTCTTGCTGCGGGTCGCGGTGCCGCGTTCCAGGCTGCGCTTTTGGCCGCGGTTCACCGGCAGGCTGTAACCCGGCAGAGGAACAGGTTTGGGCGCGCAACGGTCGCTCTCGGTACGAATAATTTTGGCCATGAAAAGCTCCGAAGGAAATAAATGGAAGCTGCGATTAGGCCACAGTGACGGATGACCAGTTTTTCGGCCGGCCTGAGCCCGGGTGCCGAGTCTGAGAAAATCAGCCCATGCAATTTCAAAAAATACTTGTTCCGGTCGGCTCTGTGCTTGGCGTTGTGGTGGCTTACCAGGCTTATGGATGGGCCGGTGTGGCCTTGACCGTGGGGGCGCTGGTGATGTGGCTGTTGCTGCACTACAACCGCCTGATTCATGTGCTCAAGCGCGCCACCAACAATCCGATGGGCCATGTCGGCAGCGCCGTCATGCTCAATGCCAAGCTCAAATCCGGGGTCAATTTGTTGCATGTGGTGGCCATGACCCGAGCCCTGGGCCAGCTCCAATCGCCCAAAGACGAGCAACCCGAGTTGTTTCGCTGGACCGATGGCACAGCATCCCATGTGACTTGTGAGTTCCACCACGGCAAGTTGGTGAAGTGGGTTCTGGAGCGCCCGACTCCAGCGGATGACGCGGTCGCGACGCCGTCTGCCGGCCTGGCACCGTAAAATCAGTGCTTTGACCTGCCCCCGCCCCTCTTAGGAAAATTATTTATGAGCCCCCTGCCCGCTTCAATGGCTGACCGTGACGGAAAAATATGGATGGATGGCCAGATGGTGGATTGGCGCGACGCCAAAATTCACGTGTTGACCCACACCCTGCACTACGGCTGTGGTGCTTTTGAGGGCGTTCGGGCCTACAAAACAGAGCAGGGAACCGCAATTTTCCGGCTGGAAGAGCACACCGAGCGTCTCTTTAACAGCGCCAAGATCCTTCGCATGTCGATCCCGTTCAGCAAGGAGCAGGTCAGCGAAGCACAAAAAGCGGTAGTGCGCGAGAACCAGCTGGAGTCCTGCTACATCCGCCCCCTGACCTGGATCGGTTCGCAAAAACTCGGCGTCAGCCCTCGGGGCAACACCATTCACATGATGGTGGCGGCCTGGTCTTGGGGCGCTTACCTGGGCGAAGAGGGGATGAAGCGCGGCATCCGGATCAAGACTTCGAGCTACACCCGGCATCACGTCAACATCACCATGACCCAAGCCAAAGCGGTTGGCAATTACTGCAACTCGATCCTGGCGAACATGGAAGCGCTCGACGATGGCTATGACGAAGCCCTGCTGCTCGATGCTTCTGGCTTTGTCAGCGAAGGCGCTGGCGAAAACATTTTTATCATCCAGAACGGCGTGATCTACACCCCTGATTTGTCAGCCGGTGCGCTCAACGGCATCACCCGCAATACCGTGTTTCACATTGCCAAGGACTTAGGCTTGGAGGTGGTGCAAAAGCGCATCACACGCGATGAAATCTATATTGCCGATGAGGCTTTTTTCACCGGAACTGCAGCCGAAGTCACACCCATTCGCGAACTCGACAGGATCGAAATTGGAAAAGATGACTACGTGGGCTCACGCGGTCCCTTGACTGAAAAAATCCAAAGCGCGTTTTTTGATATCGTCAACGGGCGCAACCCGAAGTACGCGCACTGGCTCAGCAAGGTCTGAGCATGGCCATCGAACTCCTGGCCAAAGACCTCAACGCCCAGGGCGGCGTGTTCTGCCCCAGTCCGCAAGCCGACATGAAGCTTTGGAACAACCACCCAAAGGTCTATTTGGATGTGGCCCACAGTGGCCAAGCCAAGTGCCCTTATTGCGGAACGGTTTACAAGCTCAAGGATGGCGAGCATTTCGGCGGCGCTCACTAAGACCGGCCAACCCGCGCGCGATTGCTCCCGCTGCTCTAACAGCGATTCAGTAGTTTTGTGGCCCCATCGTTCATGCTCGCAATAAGCTGGGACGCTGGCGGAAGGTTGTGCACCAGGCCAACTGCTTCGCCGACCGTGGTGTGCATGCGCGAAAAATCGAGCTGGCGCTCGCCTTCCACGTAGTCGGCCTGGGCTGCGTTCGGATCGGCTTCCAGTTCGGCTATGCGCTCCTCCCATTGTCGATGCAGCGCATTGCGCAAGGTTCGAAAGTCGTAGGGCTTAGGAAAATTTGTCCGTCGCAAGATGTCAAAGACCCGACTGCGCACCGTGTCGTCACCGCTGCTGGTCACAGCCAATTCCTTGGCACCGGGCCAGCCCAGGCTTTCCTGGCTGGCCCAAAGTCGGGTCCCGACCAGGGCGCCATCGGCGCCCAAAAGCAGCACGGCAGCCAGGCCACGCCCATCGGCGACCCCGCCGGCTGCCAGCAGCAAGGTGTGAGGCGTATTTGCGGCCAGCCAATCGGCGATCTCGGGCACCAGGGTGAGGGTGGAGCGACCGTTCAAGGCGTTCATGCCGTGACCACCAGCCTCGACCCCTTGCGCCACAATGATGTGAGCGCCAGCCTCTATGGCAAGTGGCACCTGATCTAAGCGTTGGACTTGGCAAATTAGCTTGGCGTCGACCGCGGCAATGCGTTTGGCATAAGGCCTGGGATCGCCGAAAGAGAGCATCAGGGCGCGCGGCGGCAGGGCTTGGTCCAGCACCCAGTCCAGCGCTGAGGCGTCTTCGGCCAGCTTCCAGCTGATGAAGCCGCAGCCGATGCGTGACTGCGGCTGGGGGTTTGCTGCAAGCTGGCAGGCCAAGCGGTATTCACGCTGGGTCCAGGCCAGATCGGCATAGCCGCCACCCAGCAGGGCCAAAGCGCCGGCCTTGGCGCAGGCCGCTGTCAGGCTTCCACCCGAGGCCAGGGCCATAGGCGCCAGAGCAATCGGTGCGCTGAGCCCGAACAACTCGGTCAGTCGGGTTTTCATGGGGGTGCTTCGGGCGGTGGCAGGCGCGATGCCAACCAGACCAAGAGCAGCACCGGCAAACCGAGCCAGGCGGTGGCGCTAAAGAAGTTGCTGTAACCGAAGTGGTCAACATACTGGCCCGAAAAACCGGCCAGCCATTTAGGGGCCAGCAGCATCATTGAGCTGAACAGGGCATATTGAGTGGCTGAGTAGTTCACGTTGGTCAGGCTTGACAAGTAAGCAATGAATGCGGCCGAGGCGATACCACTGGAGAGGTTGTCGGCCGAGATCACAAAAATCAGTGCGCCCACATCATGGCCGAGGGACGCCAGCCAGGCAAACAGCAAATTACTGGCCGCACTCAGCACGGCGCCCAGCATCAGTACCCGCATCACACCCAGCCGCATAGCCAGAATGCCACCAATGAAAGCGCCGAGCAGGGTCATGATGATGCCATAGACCTTGGTGACCGCCGCCACCTCGTCCTTGCTGTAA
>CAXNKH010000091.1:0-6603 GCA_964202765.1 Burkholderiales bacterium
TTGCGCAGCCCCGACACCAGCTACACCGCCAGCACCGACGATATCTACATCAGCCCAAGCCAGGTGCGCCGCTTCAACCTGCACACTGGCGACATGATCGAAGGTGAAGTGCGAACGCCGAAAGACGGCGAACGCTACTTTGCCCTCAACAAGCTCGACAAAGTCAATGATGGGGGTCCTGAAGACAACAAACACAAGGTAATGTTTGAGAATCTGACGCCGCTGTTCCCCAAAGAGCAAATGAAGCTTGAGCGCGATATCAAGGGCGAAGAAAACATCACCAGCCGCGTCATCGACATCATCGCACCGATAGGCAAAGGCCAGCGCGCCCTGATCGTGGCGCAACCCAAGAGCGGAAAAACCGTGATGATGCAGCACATTGCGCATGCCATTTCCGCCAACTACCCCGACAGTCATCTGATGGTGCTCTTGATTGACGAGCGCCCGGAAGAAGTGACCGAAATGCAGCGCACCGTCAAGGGCGAGGTGATTGCCTCCACCTTCGATGAGCCCGCGGCCCGCCATGTTCACGTCGCCGAAATGGTGATTGAGCGCGCCAAGCGTCTGGTCGAACTCAAAAAAGACGTGGTGATCCTGCTGGACTCGATCACCCGTTTGGCCCGCGCCTACAACAATGTGGTCCCCTCCTCCGGCAAAGTGCTCACCGGCGGTGTGGACTCCAATGCCCTGCAGCGCCCCAAGCGCTTTTTGGGTGCCGCCCGCAATGTGGAAGAAGGCGGCTCACTCACCATCATCGCCACCGCGCTGGTGGATACCGGCAGCCGCATGGACGAGGTGATTTTTGAGGAATTCAAGGGCACCGGCAACTCAGAAATTCACCTCGACCGTCGCCTGTACGAAAAGCGTGTGTTCCCGTCGATCCAGCTCAACCGCAGCGGAACCCGTCGTGAGGAACTGCTGTTACAGACAGAAATCCTACAAAAAACCCGCATCCTGCGCCAATTCCTCTACAACATGGACGAAGTTGAAGCCATGGAAATGGTGCTCAAGCAAATGAAAGCCACCAAGAACAACAGCGAGTTCTTCGACATGATGCGAAAAGGCGGCTAGAAAAGGAGAGCCAACCACGCTAGGGTCGGCCCTGCGCTGCGGTTATAATTGATGGTTTTGCGACAAGTACGCCAGATAGGCTGGCGCGGCTATTGCTGCTGATGGAGAAGATATGAAAGCTGGTATTCACCCCAATTACCGCGAAGTTTGTTTCCTGGACCTGTCCAATGGTTTCAAATTCGTCACCCGCTCCTGCGTCAACGCCAAAGAAATGGTGAAAATGGACGATGGCCGCGAACTTCCGCTCTACAAGCTCGACACCTCGAGCGAGTCACACCCCTTCTACACGGGAACCCAAAAATCCGTGGACAATATGGGTGGGCGCGTCGAACGCTTCCGCAACCGTTTCGGCAAAAACGCTGCCAAGTAAACAGCAAGCGAATCGGAAACAAGGCAGCCCGGGTAACCGCGCTGCCTTTTTCATTGCCTCTCAAAACACCGCCCAAGCCGATCGTGAAACACGCTAGCCCTGCCATCGTCGCCCAGTCGGCCGTACGCCGCCTGCCGCGCTGGGCCTTGATGTTGTTTTGCTTGGCCTATGTCATGCCCGGTTTCATCGGCCGTGAGCCCTGGAAAGCCGCAGACATGGCCGAGTTCGGCTACATGGCAGAGTTGGCCTTGGGCGGTGTTTCATGGCTGCGACCCCAACTCATGGGCCTGGCGCCCGAAGTCGATGGCTTGTTGCCCTATTGGCTGGGTGCCTGGGCCATCCAACTCGCACCCTCCGCACTGGCGAGCGACCTGGCTTCCCGAATTCCCTTTGGCTTGCTGCTCGGACTGGCCATGTGGGCCACTTGGTGGGGCACTTATTTCCTGGCCTTGAGCCCCAAGGCCCAACCGGTGGCCTTTGCCTTCGGTGGCGAGGCCTCGCCCATCGACTATGCGCGCGCCATCGCCGATGGGGGGCTGCTGGCCTTGATCGCCTGCCTAGGTCTGGCACAACTCTCGCATGAAACCACGCCGGCCCAGGCCCAGCTGTCATTTGCCGCGCTAACTTTTTATGCCTTTGCCGCCCTGCCTTACCGAACTGCACTGCCCATACTGCTCGGCACCATCGGACTGGCTGGCCTGACCTTGTCCGGCGCCCCCAGCCTGTCTGTTCTGCTGGGTCTCGGCGGCGCCCTGCTGGGCCTGCTCGATCGCAGCGGCCCAATCAACCCAGAGGCTGACAACCCAAGCAACCCCAAGCGCAAGCTCATGGTCTTGGCGGGTGTCACGCTGCTAGCGGCTGGACTGGCCACCTTGTTGGATCTGTGGCAATGGCGCATCGCCTTGCCCCAAGCGCAATGGTTGGTATGGCGCAACCTGGGCCGTTTATTACTCTGGTTTACCTGGCCCGCTTGGCCGCTGGCTTTGTGGTCTTTATGGCGTTGGCGTCAACAGTTCTCCAGTCGTGAACTGAGCCGCCATTTGGCCTTACCCCTGTGGTTTGTGCTGGTCGCTTTGTTCACCACCTTGCTCACCAGTGCGTCGCATCGTTCTTTGCTGCTGGCGCTACCGGCTCTGGCCGCCCTGGCTGCATTTGCCCTACCCACGCTGCAACGCAGCGTTGCAGCTCTGATCGACTGGTTCACCCTGCTCTTCTTCTCAGGCTGCGCCATCATCATGTGGGTTGTGTGGCTGGCCATGCAAACCGGTTTTCCAGCGAAACCAGCCGCCAACGTCTTGCGACTGGCCCCCGGTTTTATCGCCAGCTTCTCCCTGCTGTCACTGCTGCTGGCCCTGATGGCCACCCTCGCCTGGGCCTGGTTGGTGCTGTGGCGGGTTGGGCGACACCGCTCTGCCATCTGGAAAAGCCTGGTCCTGCCTGCCGCTGGTGCTGCCCTGTGCTGGTTGCTGCTGATGACCTTGTGGTTGCCGCTGCTGAATTACGTCCGCAGCTACGCACCCATCGTCAACCAGGCCCGCAGCTTGCTGCAAAAAAGTGACTGCATTGAAGTGCAGGGCCTCACCCGTGCGCAGATTGCGGCCTTGCGCTACCAGGCCCAGCTCCAGCTACAGCCGGTGGGCGCCCCTGCCCACTGCCCTTGGTTGTTGCTCAGCAGTGAGCAGCGTGCGGACAGAGCCGTTGATTTGGAGCAATGGCTCTGGCACAGCAGCTTGCGTCGCGTTGGCGAGCGCAGCGACAACATGCAGCTCTACCAGCGACGGAAGCCACTGTCCTTGCGGGAAGTTCTTTAGAACTTAGCCCAACGGATTGAGATTGTTTTGTCAGAGCTGAAAATCATTGGCCGTCATACCGCGACGGTATTGGTTGGCCAGTTGGCCGTGATGGCCTTCGGTGTCACCGACACCATCGTTACCGGTCGTTATTCAGCCCAGACCCTGGCCGCTCTGTCGGTCGGCTCAGCCATCTACATCAGTGTTTTCGTCGGCCTGATGGGTGTGCTGCAAGCCTTGCTACCAGTCTGGGCCGAGCTCCACGGTGCGCGCCGACTGCTGGAAGTCGGCCGCTCATTTCGGCAGGCGCTTTTTCTGTGCTTGATCACCATGGTGCTGGGCATGGGCCTGTTGCTTTGGTCCGAGCCTCTGTTGCGCTGGACCGATGTGCCGTTGGATCTTCACGCCGAAGTCAAAGCCTATCTCGCCGTGCTGGCACTGGCCCTGCCACCCTCGCTGTTATTTCGCATGTTCAGCACCCTGAACCAAAGCCTGGGACGCCCGCTGTTGGTGACCTGGTTGCAGATCGGCTCGCTGCTGGTCAAAGTACCGCTGTCGATCTGGTTTGTATTTGGTGGCTGGGGACTCTCGCCCCAGGGCGCGGTCGGCTGCGCTTGGGCCACCCTGGTGGTGAACTACCTGATGCTGGGCTGGGCCCTATTTTTGTTACGCAATCAAGCGCTGTACCGGCCCTACCGCATCTGGAGTCCGCTGGAGCGCCCAAACTGGTCTGCGATTGCCAGCTTCGCCCGCTTGGGCCTGCCCGGGGGATTGGCCATCATGGTGGAGGTCACCTCCTTCACGCTGATGGCCTTGTTCATCGCCAGGCTCGGTACCGTGGCTTCGGCCAGCCACCAAATTGCCGCCAACCTCACCGCCCTGTGTTACATGACGCCCTTGGCCATTGCCATCGCTGCGAGTTCGCGCGTGAGTTTTTGGTTAGGTGCCGAGCAAGCCGACAAAGCCCGCTCTGCCATTCGTCTAGGCCTGCAAATGAGCTTGGTTGCAGGCTTGTCGCTGTCCTTGATCATGCTGTTGGCCGGCCCCACCTTGGCTGGGATTTACTCCAGCAACCTGGAAGTTGTGGCATTGGCCACGACTTTGCTGAGCTGGGTTGCGCTCTACCTGGTCGCTGATTCGATTCAAGTCGTGTGTGTTTTTTTCCTGCGCTGCTTCAAGGTCACGCTGCTGCCCTTGCTGGTGTACTGCCTGCTGTTATGGGGTCTGGGCCTGGCTGGTGGTTATCTGCTGGCCTACCAGGACATGGGATTGGGGGCTGCTTGGCAGACAGCCACCGCATTTTGGGCCAGCAGTGCCGTCGCACTTTGGCTGACCGCTGTTATTTTTCTGCTGCTCTTGTGGCAGGTGCTTAGCGTTCAAAAAACAAAGGGCTGGCCTCGATGAGACTCTCCCGATAAGCGCCTAAAATTTTGAATGACTGACACAAAACCATTGAACATTTTATTTCTTTGCACCCACAACTCCGCCCGAAGTATTTTGGCTGAAGCTCTTTTAAATCATTTAGGTCAAGGCAAGTTCAAGGCTTACTCCGCAGGCAGCAGCCCTAGAGAAAACCAAAAACCCAACCCCATAGCACTGCGTATTTTAGAAAAAGCGGGGATTTCAATTGAAGGATTAACAAGCAAGCGCTGGGATGTTTTTGCCACCGCTGATGCACCGCACATGGATTTGATCATCACTGTGTGTGACAACGCTGCAGGGGAAGTTTGCCCTTTTTGGCCAGGGCAACCTGCAACAGCCCACTGGGGCTATCCAGACCCTTCAGAAACTGTGGGCACCGATGAGGAAAAACTTGCTGTATTCAAGCAAACGCTTCATCAAATCAAAAGACGCCTCAATATTTTTATCAAAATGGCAAAGCGCTGAGATTAGTCCCAGCCAGGACCTGGCGCAGCCGGTTGGCCGGGAAACACATGGTAAAGACCGAACCCTGTCCGAGCCTACTGGCGATTCGCAATTCAGCATCATGGCGTTGCAGCACATGCTTGGCGATGGCCAGACCCAGGCCGGTGCCCCCGGTTTCCCTGGATCGGCTGCGATCAACCCGGTAGAAGCGCTCGGTCAGGCGCGGCAGATGTTCTGCTGCGATTCCGGGACCGGTATCACTCACCGAGAATTCAGCTCGCCCCTGCTTCAGCATCTGCCAGACCACCCGCACCTCGCCCCCAGCCGGGGTGTAACGGATGGCGTTGTTCACTAAATTGGACATTGCGCTGAGTAACTCATGGGCTGAACCAGCGATTTCCAGCGCAGGAACATCAGAAAAAAACAGTTGATGAACAACTTCACCGCTACTACCCAAGGTGGCCGACAAGGCAAGCGCATCATTTTTAAGTTGTTGCATTAAGCCTGGTAAGGCGACCCAGTCGGAGAGTCCAGGCAAGCTCATGCCCTCGATCCGTGACAGCGTTAGCAAATCGTTGACCAGGGCTTGCATCCGAATCGATTGCTCGGCCATCAGTCCCAGGTAGCGCTCGCGTTCCTTCTCATTGAGCGGCAGCGTTTGCAGGGTCTCGACAAACCCGGAAAGAACGGTCAAGGGGGTGCGGATTTCGTGCGTCACATTGGCCACGAAGTCGCGCCGCATGGCTTCGGCTTGCTGTAGCGCCGTCACATCGCGCGACAGCAACAGGCGTCGGCTCTGGCCATAGGCGTGGAGTTGAACCGACAAGATCACTGGCCGCGCTGTCGTGCTGTAGCGACCCGGCAGGGTAACCTCACTCTGCTCTTCAGCATGGGCGTAATAGGCCGAGAAACCAGGATCACGAACCAGATTGACAAAATGCTGCAGCAAATCACGTGGGTCTTCCAAACCAAAATGGGCGGCAGCGGTTTGGTTGAACCAATCAATGCAACCACGCTCATTCAACAACACAACACCATTGGGTGAGGCCTGCAAAGCAGCTAAAAACTCCTGCAAGCGTTGATCACTGTCGCGGACCAAGCGCTCGCGACTTCGCAAGGAACGACGCAGTCGAACCACCTGCTGACCCCACCAAGTGTTGGCTGGGAAATCGAGCGTTGCATCATCGCTTTTGAGCCAGGTTTGAAACCGTGCTGCTCGGTAGAGATCAATGACGACCCAGAGCAAGCCCCCTGCGGCCCCGCCCAGCAAGGCACCGAGCAAAGCCAAGTCATCCATCAGCAGCCCATAGCCCAGGCCGGCAGCGGCCAGTTGGCAGAAGACAAAAGAGGTAAATCGCCAGAGCATGGCTGCTGCTGCCTAGACTGACGCAGTCACCCCGGCCTGTACGCTCAGTCGGTAGCCAGCGCCACGCACGGTTTCTATCATGGCACCAGCAACGCCCAGCGCATCTCGCAAACGCTTCACATGAACATCAACCGTGCGCT
>CAXNKH010000092.1:0-6560 GCA_964202765.1 Burkholderiales bacterium
GTATTCGGTAGCCCAAGAGCGCCCTAGCATACCGCTGTATGAGTGAGCACCTAGGTAATACAACCTCTTTCGTGGGCGACTGATTCGCTTTTTGTGATCTGGCGAATTGCGGTATTTAGACAGCTTGTGAATAACTGCAGACATAAAAAAACCTCCAAGGTTGAAGCCATGGAGGGTGACGCTTGAGGTTGCTGAATCAGCCACATCTTCCTTGCGGAATAACCACCTTGCTCAAACAGCAGGTTGGCGGGGCGTCAGCCCTCTCTTGATGACTTGTTGATCTTAGCAGAAGAATGTTAAAAATCAAGAGCGCTAAGAAGATCTGATTTTTATTGGGTTAAGTTAAGCTGGTGCATAAGTGGCTCCGCAAATCTGCACAACGCTATAAGTGGAAACTCTGGGTTCAAAGCCTGGCCGAAGTCGGTCTGGCAGATAGGAGTTTTCGATGGTCAAGAAATCAGCACGGCGTACCCGGCGTACCCACAACCCCACCTTCAAAGCCCGAGTGGCGCTGGCGGCCTTGCGAGAAGATCGCACCCTGGCCGACCTATGCAAGGAGTTTGAGTTGCATCCCAACCAAATCACCGAATGGAAGCGCCAACTGCTTGAGAACGCAGCCAATGCCTTTGGCGGGGTCGATGCCCCCGCGCCCATTGATCTGGCCCCCCTGCACGCCAAGATCGGCCAGTTGGCGCTGGAGAATGATTTTTTAGAACGCGCGCTCACCAAGGCGGGATTGCTGAGCGCAAAGCCATGATCGACCGTAACTGCGAACTCACCATCACACGCCAGGCCAAACTGCTGGGGATGAGCCGAAGCTCGGTCTACTACCTGCCTCGCCCAGTCAGCCTGGCCGCTCTGGCGCTCATGCGACGCATTGATGAGTTGCACTTAGAGCACCCCTTCATGGGTGCCCGAATGCTGCGTCGTTATCTGCTGCGCGAGGGCTTCCAAGTGGGCACACGCCATGTTGGAACTCTCATGCGGTGCATGGGTATTGAGGCCCTGTGTCCCCAACCGGGGACCAGCAAGCCGCATCCGGGGCACAAGATCTACCCTTACTTGCTGCGCAATCTCAGTATCAATCGAGCCAACCAGGTCTGGGCGCTGGACACCACCTACATCGCCATGGCCCACGGCTTTGTCTATCTCACTGCCGTGGTGGATGTGGCAAGCCGGCGGGTGTTGGCCCACAAGGTGGCGATCACGTTGGAGGCTTGTCATGCTCGGGAAATTATTGAGCAGGCGTTTGCCCGGTTTGGCTTGCCTGAGATCGTCAACACCGACCAAGGCAGCCAGTTTACGGCTGAGGAGTTCACAGAAGCGGTGCTGGATCGGGGTGTCAAGCTGTCCATGGACGGGCGCGGGGCCTGGCGTGACAACGTGTTTGTCGAGCGGTTATGGCGCAGTGTGAAGTACGAACGGGTCTACCTTATGGCCTACGACAGCGTGAGCACGGCTCGGGCAAACCTGGTCCAATACTTTGACTGGTACAACAATGAGCGACCGCATTCGAGTCTGGATGATGTCACCCCGCAACAGGCCTATCTGGATTTGCTGCCAGAACTCGGGCAGGTCGCATAGAATGAAATCCATGGTGCGCCCCGAGTTGCCCACCGCGTCGGTCGGTTCGTCCCAAGCGCCGCCCGCCGCCGTGGACAACTCTGCACCGTCTGTAAGCCGCCCGGAGTCCACTTATAAATCGGGGAAAGTTGTTCAAACAAACGGAGCCACTTCTGTTTTCTGTATATCCACAATTCGGAAGAACGAACCTTGATAAAAAAACTACTACACACATTCTTTCGTGCCGGCGTATGCATCACTACGTCTTTGCTGCTATCACAGCTAGTCCACGGGCAGTCTGCGGATCCGTTCCCGAGTCGTTCGCTGCGAATCATTGTACCGTTCGCGCCTGGCGGTGCTCCGGACATAGTCGCACGCATACTTGGGCAGCGCGTCGCCGATACTATGGGGCGTGATGTGATTGTTGAGAACCGCACCGGGGCAGGCGGCAACATAGGCTTCGAAGCCGGCGCTCGTTCAGCACCTGACGGGCACAGCTTGTTAATGTGCACTTTTGGCTGTGCGACTAACACTGCCTTGTTTGACAAGCTCTCCTGGGATCCAAAGGACTTCGCCCCAGTGGTTCTTGCCGGCCAGGTTCCAAACGTGCTGGTTGTGCATCAAGGAGTTGCGGCGCAGAATGTCGCCGAGTTCATCGCGCTGGCCAAGGCCGGCAAGTTAAGTATGGCCTCCTCTGGTACCGGCTCTGCTTCGCATCTTGCTGGTGAAATGTTTAAGAAGCTGGCTAATGTGCAGATTCTGCATGTGCCGTACCGCGGCTCGACTCTGGCCTTACCCGACATCGTTGCCGGCCGCGTCGATTCGATGATTGTGAGTGTTCCCGACGCCATAGCGCTGATTCGCAGCGGCCAGTTGCGCGCTCTCGGTACGTCCGGTGCAACGCGAGCTTCTAGTCTACCTGACGTTCCCACCATTTCCGAATCAGGGCTCAAGGACTATCAGGTCACCGCGTGGTCGGCTCTAGTTGTCCCGATTGCAACCCCGCCCACTATCGTCGAACGACTGAATCGTGAATTCAACGCAGCTTTAAATCACCCTGAGACACGCAAACGCTTCTTCGAACTCTCCGTTGAACCTGTCGGCGGGAGCCCAGAATACCTAGCCGATTTCATTCGTATGCAGTCCGAAGTATGGGGCCGTCTGATACGGGAATTGAGAATTCGCGGTAATTGACCTCGCTTGACCGAAGTGTCTGGCTTTTCTCAAACGGTGGAATTTTCTCCGGGCAAATGATAAAGCACCTACATTTCTACCCACATGGATGTTTCATAAGTAACTTTTAAGGAGGGGGAGGGGCGAATCACAATGTCCAGTTGTTGTGGTGCTTCCCACCCACATAAAAATCAATTTGTGGACGTCACCCGGTCCTCGATTGAGTAATGACGCCTAGTGGCTCTTCGGATGTCTTTGACCACCTGCTCGGCAGAGACCTTGGGTTGATTAGATTTAAATTTCATCTTCACTCCTTAGGTTGAAAGATGAACCAAAACCCTCCTTTAATCAAGTACCCCTATTTGTCTCACACACGCTGACGTCGGACAATTTCGGCGTGGTGCTGCCGCAGGACCAATTTAACCACCTTGCGGATCGGCTGAAGGCTGCCGGGGCAAACTTCTACACCACGCCGCAGACAGTTTTCCCCGGGCTCGTCAAGGAGCAGCAGATCATGCTTGTACATGACGGCTGTGGAAATATCGTGGAGTTCAAGGCCAACCCACCCCATGGTCTTTTTGCGAAGACCAAGGGAGAAGGTATGCCCAAACCGACCAGCGAGGACGCGTAGATCTGGGTGTCGGCCTTGGCATATTTTCTTGGCGAGAGTGTGTATATGAGTGCCGCTCAACAGCGCCTGTGTTGAGTAGGTGTGCCCCTCGTTTAGCACCCGCCGCATGGCACAGACTGCAGTCACCCGTACACATCATGGTATCCCCGCCGGCCGCGCCGGTATTTGGTTCAACCTGTGAGGTTTACAGAACGATGGGGGGTCTGGGGGGGGTAGATGATACGGGCATCAAGAGGCAGTGGTATCCAGAGTGGTATCCAGAAAAAGAAAAAGCCAGAGAAAGTTAGCTGTTGCTTCTTTCTCTGGCTATATGTCGACTGGTGCCGTTTGTCGTAATCGAACTGGCGGCCTACCGCTTACCAGGCGGTTGCTCTACCCGTTGAACTAAATCGACACGGGGGGTTTACTTGACTCGCGTGAGCACCGGGCGCGGACCAGTAGGGGGGCGTGGTGGTGAATCTATTGCCTCTGCGTCTAGCGATGGAGGGTTAGGACCCGTACCTTTGCCAGAGGCTACCGGTATCACAGCAGTCGCAGGTGATGGAAAAGCCATCCCCTGTCCATTCTCTTTGGCGTAGATAGCGATGACTCGGCCTACCGGCACCATGATCTCACGCGCCGATCCGGAAAACCGGGCTTTGAATTCGATAAATTCATTGCCCAGTTTGAGCGAACTGGTCGCGTCAAGCCCTATGTTGAGAACGATCTCGCCGTTCTTGACATAGTCCTGCGGAACCTGAACCGTGTTGTCCACCCGTACCGCAAGGTAAGGCGTCAATCCGTTATCGGTACACCATTCGTGCAAGGCTCGTATCAGATAGGGGCGCGTTGCGCTGGAGTCCTTGGCGTCAAACATCGAAGAAACCGCTGGCGCTTACTTACGCATGACTTTCTCAGAGGGCGTCAGTGCCTCGATAAAAGCAGGACGCGAGAAAATTCGCTCTGCATATTTCAGCAATGGCGCAGCATTTTTGCTCAGCTCGATTCCATAGCTGTCCAAACGCCAGAGCAAAGGGGCGATAGCCACATCGAGCATCGAAAAACCATCGCCCAGCATGTATTTGTTCTTCAAAAATACGGGGGCCAGCTGGGTCAGGCGATCCCTGATGTGGGAGCGCGCCTTTTCCATATTTTTTTCGTTATTCTTGACGCCTCGGGCTTCCATGGTTGCGACATGAACAAACAATTCTTTCTCGAAATTTAGAAGAAACAGTCGTACCCGGGCCCGGTCCACCGGATCACCCGGCATCAGCTGAGGGTGCGGGAAACGCTCATCAATGTACTCATTGATGATGTTGGACTCATACAAGATCAGGTCGCGCTCGACCAGAATCGGGACTTGTCCGTAGGGGTTCATCACGTTGATGTCTTCGGGCTTGCTGTAGAGATCGACGTCACGAATTTCGAAGTCCATTCCCTTCTCAAACAACACGAAGCGGCAGCGATGGGAAAAAGGGCAGGTTGTTCCTGAATACAGCACCATCATGGTGGAATCTCCTAAAATCAAAACACAGTTTCTTTGAAACTAAAAGAGTGGGGGAGCTCTATGCACACCCACCCTGAAAAACTTAGCTCGCATCTTATGGGTGCGAAACGAGTTGCTTACCTGCGTTACTTGATGTCTTTCCAGTAGGCCGCATTCAGTCGCCACGCCGCAAAAGTAAAGACACCCAAGAAGATTAATACCCAAACACCAACCCGGACCCGGGTGTTTTGCGAAGGCTCTCCCATCCACTGCAAATAACTGACCAGGTCGCCAACCGCTTCGTCATACTGCAACGGAGTCAGGCTGCCTGGGGTCACTTGCGTCCAGCCTTTAAAAATCTGGGTGGCATGTCCATGCTCTTCTAGCGTCTCATACATGGGGCGGCGCTGACCCTGCAACTCCCACAGAACGTGAGGCATACCGACGCCCGGGAAAACCAGGTTATTCCAACCCGTTGCTTTTGTCGCGTCCGGATAGTAGGAGCGCAAATAGGTATAGAGGTAGTCACCGCCACTGCCTTGACCAGCCGAAGCGCGCGAACGGGCAATCACCGACAAGTCGGGTGGATTGGCACCAAACCAGTCCTTGGCCTGCTTTGGGTCAATCGAGGCCTTCATGACCTCACCCACTTTTTCGGTGGTGAACATCAAGTTATCTTTGATCTGCAGGTCGGTCAGCCCAATGTCCTTGAGGCGATTAAAGCGCATGAACGCTGCCGAATGACAGTTCAGACAGTAGTTGACGAACAACTTGGCGCCGTTTTGCAAAGCCACCAGATCATTGGTTTTGTTGGGCGCTTTATCCCAAGTGATGCCGCCTTCACTGGACGCGTGCGCACCCGCCATCAATCCCAATACCGCGACCCAAGCAAGAATTAATTTTTTCATTGGTATTTTTTTAGCTTAATGGGCAGTGAAAGTCACGCGATCAGGAACGGCTTTGGGCGTACCCAGACGACTCCACCAAGGCATCAGCAGGAAAAATCCGAAATAGAACAAAGTACCGACTTGAGAGGCACGCTCGCCGATCGACGAGGGCGGCTGAACACCTAGATAGGCCAGCAGCACGAAGTTGATCACAAAAATGCCGTACAGGTAGCTGTGCCAGCCCGGGC
Source organism: Burkholderiales bacterium (assembly GCA_964202765.1). Lineage (GTDB taxonomy): Bacteria > Pseudomonadota > Gammaproteobacteria > Burkholderiales > Burkholderiaceae_C > CAXNKH01. The sequence continues at coordinate 5,968 of CAXNKH010000092.1, forward strand.
GATAGCGGATCGATTTGACCGGGCTGTAATCAAGCCAGGGCAGGAAGAACAGGATCACCACCGCACCGCCCATCACCACAACGCCCCAGAATTTGGCGTCAATAGACAACATCAGAACCGAGGCCAGCACGGCCGCACCGACAATCAGCGCCTTGCACAAGGTCGACATTTTGAACTTGACCACGCTCAGTACGGCAGCGCCCATCACGCAGCCAATCAAGGCATACATCATTTCGCTGGTAATGGCACGCAGCATGGAGTAATACGGGGTGAAATACCAGACTGGCGCGATATGCGCCGGAGTCTTAAGCGGATCGGCCGGTATGAAGTTGTTGTACTCGAGGAAATAGCCGCCCAACTCAGGCGCAAAGAAGATGATGGCGCTGAACACCATCAGGAACAAGCTGACAGCAAAAATGTCATGCACTGTGTAGTAGGGATGAAACGGAATGCCGTCCAAAGGATGACCGTCGGCGCCCTTGGTGGCCTTGATTTCAATACCATCAGGGTTGTTGGAGCCCACTTCGTGCAAGGCAATGATATGCGCCGCCACCAGCCCCAGCAAGACCAGCGGAACTGCAATGACATGGAAG
>CAXNKH010000093.1:0-6554 GCA_964202765.1 Burkholderiales bacterium
AACGTCGATCACGTTGTCGAGCATGCGCATGGCAATCGAGATTGTTTTTTCCAGCTTGGCATGGTCAAGTTGACCGTCTTTGAGGTGCTGCAACAGGTTGACCGATCCCAGGTTGCAGACAGCAGTTTCGGTGTCGCTGGTATTGAGCGTAATCTCGGTACACAGATTGCTGGAGTGGACCACGCCGGTGTGCTGCTGCGGGGAACGAATGTTGCAGGCGTCCTTGAAGGTGATCCAGGGATGGCCAGTTTCAAACAGCATTGTGAGCATCTTGCGCCACATGTCGGTGGCCTGCAGGGTGCGCGTCGGGGTGATTTCACCCCGTGCGGCTTTCTCTTCGTAGGCCACATACGCTTTTTCGAAATCGGCTCCAAACAAGTCGTGCAGATCGGGCACGTTGGACGGAGAGAACAAAGTCCACTGGCCCTTTTCCATGACGCGACGCATGAACAAGTCTGGGATCCAGTTGGCAGTGTTCATGTCGTGGGTGCGGCGTCGGTCATCGCCGGTGTTCTTGCGCAGTTCCAGGAACTCCTCGATGTCCAGGTGCCAGGTCTCCAGATAGGTACAGACCGCACCTTTGCGTTTGCCGCCCTGGTTCACGGCAATCGCCGTATCGTTCACCACCTTGAGAAAAGGAACAACGCCCTGGGATTCACCATTGGTGCCCTTGATGTGAGAGCCCAAAGAGCGCACCCGGGTCCAGTCGTTGCCCAGGCCGCCAGCAAATTTGGACAGCAAGGCGTTTTCCTTGATCGACTCGTAAATGCCGCCGAGGTCATCGGGCACGGTGGTCAGGTAGCAGGAGGACAGTTGCGAACGCAATGTGCCGCTTTTGAACAAGGTCGGTGTACTCGACATAAAGTCGAAAGACGAAAGAATCTCGTAGAACTCGATGGCACGGGCTTCGCGATCGATTTCATTGAGCGACAAGCCCATGGCCACGCGCATGAAAAAAGCCTGTGGCAATTCGATACGCGACTTGCGGACGTGCAAGAAATAGCGGTCATACAGGGTTTGCAGGCCCAGGTAGTCGAACTTCAGGTCGCGTTCGGCTTTGAGTGCCAATCCGAGTTTTTTCAAATCGAACTGAAGCAGGCGTTCGTCGAGTAGATCGGAGTCGACGCCTTTCTTGATGAATTGAGGAAAGTAGTCGACATAAGCCTGCTGCATATCAGCTTGGGCCACGTCACGACCGAGTACTTCCTTGGAAATGGTGTGAAACAACAGGCGCGCTGTGGCGAAGGTGTAATCAGGATCTTTCTCGATCAAGGTGCGCGCTGCCAGCACCGAGGCTTTATAAACCTCCTCCATCGGGACACCGTCATACAGGTTGCGCATGGTCTCGGCCATGATCGGCTCACTCTTGATGTCAGGGTCGAGATTGGCGCACGCTGTTTCAATCAGGCCGCGCAGCTTTTCCAGATCGAGTACCACTTTTTTGCCGCCATCAAGGGCGTGCAGCTGTGGGGCTTTCGGTGTTTCTTGGGTGGTCTTCTGAGCGCGCTCCTGGGTCCGTTTTTCACGGTACAGGACGTAGGCACGAGCGATCTCGTGGTGACCGCCGCGCATCAGACCGAGTTCGACATGGTCTTGCACGTCTTCAATATGGAATGTGCCCCCAGCCGGACGGGAACGCACCAAGGCGCGAATGACAGATTGGGTCAGGCTTTCAACAGTTTCGCGCACGCTGGCTGAAGCGGCACCTTGCGTGCCATGGACCGCCAAAAATGCCTTCATCATGGCGACCGCCACCTTGTTGGGCTCAAACGGAACCACTGCGCCATTGCGCCGGATGATCTGATAGTGGGCCAGCGGGTTATTGATCGATTTGCTGATTGCGTCTGCGCTTGTTTGTTCGAGTTGAACTGGCGAAGCCGTAATGGCTGAGATCAAGGATGTTTGCATGGTGTCCTCGTTTTATATTTTTAGAAGATTCAGACTCGAAACTATTTTTTGGTTCGATTTCGAGTCATGGATTAAATGAGCTTGACACACTATATCTAGTGTTTTGTTTCTTTGCAAGCCACTACCGGTAGTGTATCGCTTCAAAATTGACGGGGTTGGCCTGGGGTCTTGTGAAAACCTATACAGACCGCAAACACGGGTCGCAGTGCTGGCGGGTAAAATGCCCGCATTGGCCCTGATAAATCAGGTCCTTGAGTTTTAAAGCCTGATTTCATCAGGCTTACCGTGGGTTTTTATCGGAACAGCCGCATCCAGTCTGGATTTGTTCAAATGCCCAAGCGCCGGGATGAACGGCGCAGCGCCCATCGGGCCGGGTAAAAAATAAATTAATCGTTTGGCGGGGAGACAACGACCGAGGGAAAGTACTGAGTCTTCCAGCCCAGCATTTGACGTAGCAAAGGCCAGTCAAAACCGGTTCCTGGGTCGTATTTCCGACCGACTGCGATATGTTCATGGCCTGCCACATGGTCGATGGCATAGTCTGAGGCAATGGCTGCGCACAGGCTGGTCAGAGTCTCGTATTGAGCTTCTTCAAAGCCGTCACCTTCGATTCCTTCGAGCTCGATGCCAATGGAGTCATCGTTGCAGTTGTTCCGGCCCCGGTAGTGGGACGCCCCCGCGTGCCAGGCACGGTCGTCGCAGCTGACAAATTGCCACAATTCACCGCGACGAGAAATATAAAAATGAGCTGATACCTGCAGTCCTTCTAGGCTTTTGAAATAGGGGTGGCTGTCCCAATCGAGGGTGTTCATGAACAGTTGCTGAACTTCGTTGCCACCATAACGGCCCGGCGGCAGACTGATGGAATGCAGCACGATCAAGTCGACTTGAGCCAATGGAGGGCGCGGTCCGAAATTGGGTGAGGCAAGACGTCTGGCAAAGCCGTACCAGCCAACTTGCCACAGCGTGTGGGGCTCAGAATTCTCAGTTCTTGTCATCGATCGACTCATCGGCTGCTTCAATACCCAATCGGGTGATGCGGTAGCGCATCTGGCGCAGACTGATTCCCAACAGGTTGGCGGCAGCCGTCCGGTTGAAGCCCGTGGACTGCAGCGCCCGAATCAAAAAAGTCGCGTTCTTGCTGATTCAAATAGCCCTGAAGGTCACGGGGAATGGAATCGGATGGGTGCTCGGACTCGCCTTGGGCTGGAGTCGCCAGCGTCGGATGCTCCTGCAGTGTCGTGGTCTCAAATATGAGCTGGCCTTCAGCGCTCAGCGCCAGCGCGCGGTGCAGCAGATTCTCAAGCTCACGTACATTTCCGGGAAGTTTTTGATGGCTGAGTTGCGCCAGAAAGGCATCCGACAAGGCCGGTGCGGGAACACCTGACTGTGCCGCAATCTTTTGCAGCAGAGACCGGCACAAGTCGGGCAAATCCTCGCGCCGTTCACGCAAGGCGGGCATGACGATGTCGTTCACATTGATGCGGTAATACAAATCCTGACGAAAATTCCCGGCCTGGACCTTGGCGTCCAAACCCTTGTGGGTGGCACTGATGATTCGCCCATCTACGGCTTCTTCCTGGTTCGCCCCCACCGGGCGAACACAGCGCTCCTGAATGGCCCGCAGCAATTTGGATTGCATGGCCAGCGGGAGATCTCCGATTTCGTCGAGAAACAGGGTGCCGCCACGGGCTGCCTGGAAGAAACCACCTCGGTCATGACTGGCGCCGGTGTAGGCTCCTTTTTTGACGCCAAAAAATTCAGACTCAAGCAAATTTTCTGGAATCGCACTGCAGTTGACGGCCACCAGGGGACCGGCATAACGCGGACTGTTGGCGTGCAGGGCGCTGGCTGCCAATTCTTTGCCAGTTCCCGATTCGCCTCGCACCAGAACCGGGGCCATGCTGCAGGCGACCTTGGCAATCCGTTCCCTGGCCTCGCGCATGGCCGTTGACTGTCCTACCAAGCGTTGCAAAGCGGCATTTCCCTGGCTGGCGCTTGCAGCCGTTGCATTGGAGGCGACCGGCTTTTGATCGGCGCGTTGGCTAGCGTCCTGAATGGCAGAGGCAATCACGATGCGAAATTGCTGCAGGTCGACCGGTTTGCTCAGGTAGTCAAAAGCACCCGCCTTGAGTGATTCGACCGCATTCTGCGCCGAACCATGGGCTGTGATCACGATGCAACGTTCGGCCCGCTGCTGGGCTTTGAGTTTTCGAATCAGGGATAAACCCAGTCCATCGGGCAATTGCATATCCACAATGGCCACATCAAAGTGTTTGAGTTCGAGCAATTTCCAGGCTTGGTCCAGATCGCCTGCTACTTCCACCAGATAACCCGCGCGCAGCAAAGTCAACTCGTACAAGGTGCGCAAATCAGGCTCGTCGTCAATGACGAGAATTTGACTGGGGTTCATGTTTTTCGAGGGGGCCATGGGGCGTCAAAAACAGGTTCAGACAGGGGCGACTTGTTTCGGGAATCTACTGTAGCTGAACGCAGCGTGAGGTAGAACTCGTTGCCTTCGGTTGGGCGGCCATGGACCCTGCGTGAACTGCGTCGGTAGGCCAGTTGTGCCCCGTGGCGAGCGCACAGCTCACGGCAAATGTAGAGACCCAGCCCACTTGAGCGGCTCTCCGAGGTGAAGAAAGGTTCGAACAAATGGCGTTGTACCGATTGCTCCATGGGGGACCCATCACTCCACACACCCAGCATAGGTCCTTGAGTCTGGGACAGCAGACTGAACACCTGAATGGATTCGTTCCTACCGCTGGCGTAGCGACGCGCATTGTCCAACAAATTGACCAGGACCCGACGCAGGTGTTCATCCTCAAAATAAACACTCAAAGCTCCGTCACTCAGGTGCAGGCTCAGTCCCGTTGTGGATTCGTTTTGCTGCGCCCAGTCCTGACAGAGGTGATTAAGTCGGCTGTTGAGTTGCAGCGCCTGACCAGGCCCGGTATTTTTTCGTCGGTCGAGCCGAGAAATATCAAGAATCTCATTCACGATTTTGTCCAATCGCTTGGCGTTCTGTTGAACGATCTGGGTCAGCTGTTGGTGTTGGGCTTGTTCCAGATCTTCCGCCAGCAGCGCGTTGGCCTGGGTGATGGCGGACAGGGGATTGCGTATTTCATGCGCCACGGCGGCCGACATGCGGCCCATGCTGGCGAGTTTTTCGGTGCGCAAAAGAGCGTCCATTTCACGCTGGTCTTTGAGGAACAGGACACACAGTGTTTCGCCGCCCTCGGCCTGGTTGGCTGTCAACCGTGTTTGGGCTTGTAAGCGACGCGGGCCTTGATGCAGTCGGTGGATGTTAAGGGCGGCCTGCTGACCCAAGTTCTCAGCAAAACTTTTTTCGACTAATTCTTTCAATGCTTGCCAGCCGGTTTGGGCGTGCAGATCGAAAACCTCATTTTTCAAGGGTTCGTCATCCCCCAGTAATTCACGTGCGGCCGGATTGGTATTGCGGACGGTACCTCTGGTGTCGACCACCAAAATCCCCTCGCTCAGAGATTCGATCACCAGGGAATTGACCTGGCCCTGGACCTTGGCTGCGAGTTGACTGCGCTGGCTGAGCCGCTCTTGGCTGACCAGAAGCAGGGAGATTTGATGGGCCAACAGGGCAATCACGAAGCAACCAGCACCTGTCAAAGCGGCCTGAAAATAATGGACGGAGTAGTCGCCACTGAGTCCAGTCGAAAGCCAGCTGGCATTGGCCAGCAAAAGCAAGCTGGCACTGGCGGCAGTTGCTAGAGCGAGGCGCAAAGTCCCCAGTACCGAGGCCTGCAATACAGTTAGCGCAAATAAAGGGGTGTAATTGATGATGCTGCCCTGGGCAAATTGGATGGCGGAAAAAGCCAGCAAATCAACGCCCATGACCCAGGTCCACTGGCGATCGAAGCTGCGCCCCATGGGGTGCGGTTGGACCAGCAAGCGAACCGTCAGCGCAGCGCCAAAATAAGCCAGACAAATCGCCACCAAAACCAGCCGGTTCGAATAGCCGAGCAGATAAAGGCTTGTTTGCAACAAGGCCAACACGCCTGCCAGTGATGTCCGAGCGCTCATGAAGACCCGCCATAGCCGCGCAAAATCTGTCGTTTGGTTGGCCGCTAATGAGATCGGCTCGCTTGCTAACGATTCGGGCATCGCGGACGACAGCCCGGCGGCGCTTGTGGCTTGCATACCTAGGGCTCGAAAATGTGCAGGTGCGCAGTGCTGCAATACAGATTTTGCTTGCCTTCGACAGCTTCAATCTTGGGCAAGTGCAGCCCACAATGCGCACAGGCAACCATCTCGAGGGGAGCTGGCTGTGGGCTTGCTGGTTTTGACTTTGTATTGGGGGTGGGGGGTCGTTTTGAGCGCCATAGCCAGATGAGCAGCAGGACAGCCAAGACCACGATCAGAAATTTCATGGGGCCCGGCCCAGCATAATTTCCAATACAAAGCGTGAGCCCACATAGGCCAGCAGCAGAAAGGAGGCGCCCACATACAAAACGCGGGTCGCATAACGGCCACGCCAACCAAAGCGCCAGCGTCCTACCAAGAGAATTGCAAAGCTTAGCCAGGCAAGAAGGGAAAAAATGGTTTTGTGGTCCCACTTCCAGAGCAGACCGTTTCCTTTGAGCAGCCCTGAGAACACCCAGGCCACCAAT
>CAXNKH010000094.1:0-6493 GCA_964202765.1 Burkholderiales bacterium
ACTCGATCTGACGCATCTGGCCGACCGCGATGTCGGTCGTGACCTCAAACCAACGGGTGCTTTTCGGCGTCGGTCCTCCGTCCGTGCCTGTCACCATGAACTCATGACCATGCAAGTGAATCGGATGGTTTGTCATCGTCAAGTTGCCCATGCGAATACGTACTTTGTCATGCAAGCGAACGTTCAAGGAATCTATGCCAGGGAAAATGCGGCTGTTCCACGACCACAGATTGAAGTCCAACATGGTCATGATCTTGGGTGTGTAGCTGCCGGGATCTATGTCATAGGCGTTGAGCAGAAAACAGAAGTCACGCTGAACTTCGTCAATCAGCGGATGCTTCACTTTCGGATGGGTGACCCAAAACCCCATCATGCCCATCGCCATCTGCGTCATTTCATCGGCGTGTGGGTGGTACATGAAGGTTCCAGGGCGACGCGCCACAAACTCGTAGACGAAGGTCTTGCCAGGTTGGATTGCCTTTTGCGTGAGGCCAGCTACACCATCCATGCCGTTGGGTAAGCGCTGACCATGCCAGTGAATACTGGTGTGTTCGGGCAGCTTGTTGGTGACGAAAATTCGCACCCGGTCACCCTCAACCACTTCAATCGTTGGCCCTGGGCTTTGGCCGTTGTAACCCCATAGGTGTGCTTTCATGCCGGGTGCCATTTCACGCACCACAGGTTCGGCCACCAAATGAAACTCCTTCACACCCTGGTTCATGCGCCATGGCAATGTCCAGCCATTCAGGGTGACAACTGGGTTGTAGGGTTGACCACCGTTGGGCACCAACGGGGCCATGGTTTGGGCCGAGGTCTGGATAACCGGTTCGGGCAACGCCGCCATCGCGACGCGGCTGACTGCGCTGGCGGCCACTGCACCACCAGCGATGCCGGCAAATTTAAAAAACCCTCTTCTGGATGTCATTGCATAGTCCTCATGTTCAGTGACCGGCTCCGCCACCGCTGGGAGCGCTGGATGTCAAGGACAGGGTGGTATTGGTAGGACGACCGATCAAGGAAGCCTGCAGGGCAGCATCAGCTAGCCAGAACTGCTGTTCAGCGTTGATGGCGGCCACCACGGTGCTAACTTGGTCTCTTGCGTCAGCCATCAGCTCAAACACGCCAATGATCATGCCGTTGTAGCGAAGCTGGTTTTCTTCAGCGATCACCTTGCGCAGTGGTACCACCTCCTCACGATGGTGCCGTACGATGTCGTACGCAGTACGGTAGGCCGAGTAGCTTTCGCGCAAGCTGGAACCGGCTGATCGCACGGTCGCTTCAAGTTGGTTGGCTGCCGCGAGCGTGCGTGCATTCCAGGCATCACGCTGCATGCCGCCCCAGTCGAAGATTGGCAATCGAACTCCGATTTCATAGCCACGCGGATCGGAGCGACCGGCTGGGTGATCGAACTTCGTGTTGCGGCGCGCGGTCAGTTCAATGTCGGTAAAGCTGGTGACTTTGTTCAAGCCCTGTGCTTTGCTCGCCCCGTTCAACGCGCTCTGCGCAATTCTGATGTCAAGACGTGCCTTGGTGGCCATGGCTCCCACCGCACGGGGATCAAGCGCCTGTTTGGGCAGATCGGGGAGACGCTCTGGCAGTTTGAGCGTTTGTGCCTGGGACTCTTCCAGGCCAAGCACCCGCACCAGTTCCTCGCGGCTCGATATGCCCTGGTGCTGGGCCGTGGCCAAGCGGGTTGCGGCATCAGCGTAGAAGGCCTGCTCTCGGGCGCGGCTGATGCGGTTAAAGTTGCCTACGGACTGCATTCGACGAGCCAACTCAGCGCTTGCCTCGGCGCTCTCGAATACCTGTTGGGCGTACTTCAGCGTCTGCTGTGCCGCTACGGCACGCACCCATGTCTGACGGACCCTCGTGACCTGGTCCACGACTTCGCTTGTCAATCGCAGCTGCGCTTGCTCAATGCGGCGCTGTGCAATTCCCTGGCGAGCAGGTAAGGTCAGCACGTCAAGCAAGCCAAAAGACAGCGCTCGTCCCAGATCCAGCTCATCGCCTACCACCATGCGCTCGAAACTGAACGCAGGATTGGAGATTCGACCACCTTGTGCCGCATCAGCTGACTCGGCCCACCCTTGGGCAAGCAACGCCTGCAGTGCATGGCTGTTCACCAAGGCGAGTTGAACGGCTTCCTTTTGCCCCACGGGGATGCTCAGCAGCTTTGCAGCCGCCTGTGCACGCTGCTCTTGCTCCTCTGTACTGCGGGCCAACGTCAGCTTGCCATCGGTAAAACCCGCTGCTTCGTCGTTGACCCTTCCAACGTTCTGCTCAAAACTGACACTGGCACAGCCTGACAACACCGCGACCATCACGATCGAAAAGACCAACTTGGCGCGGGGGGATGACTGTGATGACTTCATGGCTTCGCTCCGCGGTGGTGGCCCGAGTGTGGATCGGCTACTGGGGACTCTTTGGCAGGCACGCCCATCGTGACTTCCTTGGCATAAGCGCGCCAGCCACCGATCTGTCCTACGCGGTCATTGGTCTCACGCCAAGACTGCACCGGCTGGTCGGTATAAGCTTGATAAGCGCTGATGGCAGACTGGTACTGCAATGTGGTTGGCAACGTGACCACGATTGAATCAGCTTCGCCTTTGGAGGTCGTCTGTGCCGTGGCAGCGGTCGCTAGCAGTGCCAGGAACCAAGCTAACACCGGTCTGACGCTGCGGGTGTGAATTGGAATGTGCATAGGCTCCTCGTGGTAATGTCTCATTCTCATCGGGTCAATTGTGCAAGGCTGTACCTGACAGCAAACCGTCTGCCAAATTACATCTTTGTTATCTTCGTGTCAGACACAATAAAAGTTGCAAACTAGCGATCGGCACACATAAAGAGGATGCACGTGAAGATTCTGATCGTCGAAGATGAACCCAAGACTGGCGAGTACCTGCGACAAGGGTTGAGCGAAGCCGGGTTCATCGTCGACCTGGCTCAAAACGGCCCCGATGGCTTGCATTTGGCGCAGGACAGCGAGTACGAGTTGGTCATCCTCGATGTCATGCTTCCGGGCCTGAACGGTTGGCAGGTCTTGCAGTCGATGCGCCAGCGTGGCTTGCAGATGCCCGCCATGTTCCTGACAGCGCGTGATCAAATTGAAGACAGGGTCAAGGGGCTGGAGCTTGGTGCTGATGACTACATCGTCAAACCGTTCTCGTTTGCAGAGTTGTTGGCGCGCGTGCGCACGATCCTGCGAAGAGGGCGCACTGGTGCCGAAAGCACGATGCTACAGGTGGCCGACCTGGAGATGGATTTGCTGCGTCGACGAGTATCACGCGCTGGCAAGCGCATTGATCTGACCGCTAAAGAATTCGGTTTGCTGGAGCTGCTGATGCGGCGCCAAGGGGAAGTGCTGCCTCGTTCGCTGATCGCCTCTCAGGTGTGGGATATGAACTTCGATTCCGACACCAATGTAATCGAAGTGGCCATGCGTCGCCTGCGGTTAAAAATCGACGAAGAGCAAGAGGTCAAGTTGATCCAGACAGTACGTGGCATGGGTTACGTACTTGAAGCACCGGTGGCACAGTAAATGTTACGCGGTCTTTCCCTCATACACCGCCTGACCCTCTTCTTCACGTTGGTGGCAGCCGCTGTTGTTCTGGGATTGGGCTGGCTCTTCATGGTGGCAGCAGATCAGCACTTCATGGAGATGGACCGCGCAGCGCTACAGGATAAAAAGCATCTGATTGAAGACATTTTGAGCAACGCCAATTCAGCGCAGGACGCACGCTGGCGACTGAATGAGTCGTTGAGTCATCATCAGGGCCTCTTTGTCCTGGTGAAAGACCTAAAAGGCGAAACGATTTTTCAATCCGCGGGGTTCACCACGCCAGAAAATCAGGTAGAAGCTGGAACAAACAAAAGTGGCCATAGTGAATTTCACACCCTCAATTTCAGCGCAATTTCGAAATACAACCAGGAGAAATATTTCAACATCACAATAGCGGTTGACACTGAACATCATCAGCAATTCCTGGCAGATCTGCAGCGCAGCCTTTCAATTTATGCGGTCATCGCCACGCTTGTCAGCGGTCTGCTCGGTTGGTTTGCTGCGCATCAAGGTATGGCCCCGCTTCGCGCCATGAGAAAAAGGCTGGCGGGGGTGACGGGTCAGCAATTGGAAGAGCGCGTGTCCGTTGAGTCAGTGCCGATTGAAATGGCCGACTTAGCACGGGAACTAAACCAGATGTTGGACAGACTGCAACACGACTTCCGCCGTTTGTCTGAGTTCTCATCGGATCTGGCTCATGAATTGCGCACCCCCATCAGCAACCTGCTGACGCAAACCCAGGTGACTCTGTCGGCCAAGCGTGACGCCAACACCTACCGAGACATCCTGGCATCCAACGCTGAAGAATTGCAGCGTCTGGCCCGCATGGTGTCTGACATGTTGTTCCTGGCCAAGACCGAACAAGGCGTCGATCTGCCAAACAAGGAACACTTCTCTGCCGCCCACGAAGTACGTGCGCTGTTGGAGTTCTATGAAGCTGTCGCCGAGGAAAAATGCATACGACTGAGTATGAGCGGCGATGGAGCAATTCAGGGAGACCGCCTGATGTTCCGCCGCGCGGTGAGCAATTTACTTTCGAACGCACTGCGCCATACCCCTGACGCAGGGGAGGTGCGAATCTCCATCGACGAAGCGGCAAGAATCACCAAGGTCACGGTAGAGAACACGGGCAAGGAAATCGACCCCCAAGTGCTACCCCGGCTGTTTGACCGCTTCTTTCGTGCCGATCCAGCGCGGGCGCACCCCGAGTCCGATGGATCTGGACTAGGGTTGTCAATCACCAAAGCCATCGTGGAAGCACATCGAGGTACGGTAACAGCCAACTCAGAGCTGGGAAGAACGCAGTTTTGCCTATTTTTCCCACGGTGATAGCTCACCCAAACGCCGTTGACGGCTTGAACGAGTCGTGCTGATTTTGGTGGTGTTTGTTGAATGTCTATTGCACTCAATCTTTGCCACGCTTTGACTGGCCTCAGGCCATCCAGATTTTGATGAGTGCGAACATGGTTGAAAAACAGCCTGATTTCATTCAAGGCATTTTGCAAGCCGTCGGCGCTGTAAATGTCGAGTTGCCTGATCACGGGTTTGAAGCGACCAAAGAAACTTTCGATCCGACCATTGCACCAAGGGGAGTAAATCGGGATGGTCTGTTTACGAATTCCGGCCAGTTTGAGAAACGTTCGAAACAAGCTGCTGTTGAAAACGGCCTCGTTGTCGGTTCTGATGGCGTCGGGTTTGCCATATCGGCCAATGGCAAGGCACAAATCCCCGATCAGAGCCCAACTGCGCTTGTTCAGAAGGGCCGCAAGTTGCGTGCAAACGCGGGACCCGTGGTCGATAGCGCCTAAGACGGTGCGTTGAGTGCCATGGTGGTCCCGTACAAAAGTTAAATCAACGCCCCAGACGCCATTGGCGTGTATTGGTTTGAGACGGTTTTCACGCAACTCGCTGCCCTCAATAAAGGGGATCCGGCGTCAACACCAAGCTCGCCAACTTGGCGTTGAAACCAACTTAGATCAAGCGGTTCTGACTTCGTTGAGCAAGTCGGGATGACGCTCAAGCACCTTGAGCCGCTTCACCAGGGACAAGGGCGGCTTGCCGGCACCCGTACCGATACCGCACAATGCCAGCTTCCATAGCCAACTCCGCGAATCTCGCGCCTGCCCCCATGAATTACCAAACCGCACTTGTCTGGTTTCGCCGCGACCTGCGCGCGCATGATCACGCCGCGCTGGCGCGTGCGCTGGCCGCCGCCCGCCGTGTCTATTGCGTCTTTGTGTTTGATCGCGAGATTCTTGACGCCTTGGCACGCTATGACCGCCGCGTCGAATTTATCTGGCACAGCGTGCGTGAGCTCGACGAGGCGCTGCGCGAGCACGGCGGTGGACTGCTGGTCGTGCACGGTCAGGCGCGCGTGGAAATCCCGGCCCTTGCTGCGCGGCTCCAGGCGGAAGCAGTGTTTTCCAACGAGGATTACGAGCAGGCGGCACTTTCGCGTGATCACGCGGTGCACGACGCGCTGGCTGCCGGCGGCATAGATTTCGCGTTGTCCAAAGATCAGGTCATTTTCGCGAAGAGCGAAGTGCTGACGCTGGACGGCCGGCCGTTCAGCGTGTTTACGCCTTACAAAAATGCCTGGCTCAAACGTCTGGGCGGACATGATTTGCAGGCGCACGTCGTCGAACCCGCCGCCGGTCAGCTGGCCACCCTGGCGGGTTTTGCGCTGCCGTCGCTGGTTGAGCTTGGCTTCGAGACGACCAATCTGCTGGCGCTCGGCATCAAGCCGGGCATGAGTGGGGCGGAGGCGCTCTTGGACGATTTTCAAGATCGCATGGCCGACTATCACGAGCGCCGTGATTTTCCGGCGCGCAAGGGACCGAGTTATCTCTCGGTGCATCTGCGGTTTGGCACGGTATCGATCCGGACGCTGGCGGCGACGGCCTGGCATGATGCCGGACGCGGCGCCGCGGTGTG